>NZ_JAOCCT010000020.1:0-94526 GCF_029840555.1 Stenotrophomonas sp. GD03877
CAACGCGCCTCCAGTGTCCGGAACGGCTTCGACAACCGCACACCCTCGGCATCGAAGTCGGAAACGCTACGCCCATCCACACGCACGGTCTTCGGCATGGTGCGCGCCGGCCACCAGACCTTCACCACCGTCCCGCCGCGCAGCCCCTCACCAAGCGCCACCGTCAGCACGCCGTCGCGTTGCCGCGCCTGCATCTGCAACGTGCCATACGCTGTCGGCAACCGCTCCACCGCCAATCCATCGCCTGCCACCCACGAGGGCGGCGTGCCCGGCAGCAGTGAGAGGGCATCATCGTCTTCGCGCATCAGCATGCCGAACAGCGTGCGGCCGTACTCGGCACCAATCCAGGTATGCGGCATGTCGCCCAGATAGCGTGGGAAACGCAGGCGTGAGTGCACGACCTCGGCCAGCACCTGCCACTCAAGCGGGCGCCGATCATGCAGCAGTCCCTGCAGCAGCTCATCGGCCACCTGCGGCTGGCCCAGGTGCACATAGCTCAGCACATTGCGGATCTCGTACGGTGTGTACGCGTACAACGCACCAGGCTGACTGCGCTTGCGCACATCGTCCAGATAGCGCGCGAAGGTGGTCCGCAGCGCCTCGGCGGGCAGCACGCTCTGTGCGCCGGTCGGGTCCAGTGCGATCGAAACGCCGGTGGGATCGCCATCGCCCAGGTCGGCCGAGGAGGGAATGAAGTCGATGCCCTTCCACGCCATCGTCGCCCGGATCGAGGCATGCAGCGCGTCGTAAAGCAGTTTGTACTGTTCGCGTGCCCACGCTGCGGTCTCGTGGTCGCCCAGCGATTCGGCCAGCCACGCGCCGTCGTGCCACCCTTTGAGGCCCCAATAGTCGTCCCAGTAGCTGTGGGTGGGAGACGGATAACCCTCATGGCTGATCGACGGCGCAAGAATGCCCGCGAAGCGCTCCGGCGCTGGCTGGTCGGCCTTGTAGCCGGGCGCCAGCGTGCGTTCGCGCAGTTCCTGCAGGAAGCGCAGCGCTGCCTTCACTTTCGGCAGATAGGCACGTACCGATTCGGGTCCGCCATCGAGGCGCGCGACATCGGCCACCAGCGCCACGTACTGGCCCTGGCTGTCGTACTCGATATCCGAACCGAAGCCGGTGTTGACGCTGCCATCGTCGTTGAGGATCGGCGAGACCAGGCCGTTGGCATGCACGCCGTGTTCGCTGTACCAGGCCAGGTAGTCGCGCGCGACCTTGGCTTCGCCCATGCGCAGCAGCACCGCCGAGGTGGCCATGCCGTCGCGGATGAAGGAGCGGTTGTAGTTGCGCGGGCCGGGCTGCATCGCCGGGCCGGTCTGGTTGATCAGCATGTAGGCGGCCTGCGCGCGCAGCATGTCGACCAGTGAGGGATCGGGCAGGCGCAGGCCGACCTGGCCCAGCCGTGCCTGCCAGTCCGCGGAGGCCTGCGCGGCCAGTGAATCGAACGCCGCATTGGCATCGCGGGGCAGCGTGGCTAGATCGAGCGCAGGCGCTTCGGGCAGTGCGCCCTTGGTATCGGCGGCGGTAGTACCCAGCGGGAACGCGACCACGATGGCATCGCTGGCCCCCGGTGCCAGTGATACGCGGTAGTTCAACGCAGCCGAGGCAAGACCCTCGTCGTCGCGCGCCTGTTGCGTGGAGGGCAGCTGGCCGGCAGCGAGGGTCGCGGTGATTTCCGTTGCGCCATCCTTGCCGAATGGCGCCGCGCCGGACGCAGCCACCGGCGTGAGCGACTGCAGCAGCGTGCGTCCATTGATGCGCACCGCCTGCCCATCGATGGTCACATTGCGGATCGGTGACAGCCCGCCGTTCTGCCACGGCGGATTCATCTGCATCGGGCGCACGACCAGGCTGAGCGTGCCTTCGATCCTGGCGCTGCCCGTGTTGTGCAGGCGATGCCGCAAGAACGTTACCGGCTGGCCGTCGCGCTCGATGGCGAATACCTCGCTGCGCAGCTCCAGGCCGGGCTGCGGTGACCACGTAGCGGAGGGCATCGGCTTCCAGCCATCCCGCAACGCGTGCTGTATCGGCTGTCCTGCCGCGCCCGCGGCACGCCCGTCAGCGCCACGCCAGATCGGCTGCACCAGCGGCGCGCCCTTGAAAGCTTCCAGATTGCCGTACTCGTCGAAGATTGATTTCTGTCGTCCTGCGTGCACACCGACGGCGGTCCAGAAGGTCTGCTGCATCTGCAGCGACGCCGGGAACAACGCACGCTGCGCGCCGCTGGCGGTGATCTGGTACCGCTTCATCGGCGTCATTACCGCCTTTGGCCCGAGCAGGCGCAGTCGCGCGACCTGCGGTGCGGGGCCGTCTACGCTCAGCCGGAACGCACGCAGGGGTTGTGCCGTGTCAGCGGCCAACCAGCTTTGCCGATGGCTGGCCGCCTGTGCATCGTGTGCGAGATCCTGCCAGCGGCCTTGCGCGTCCTGCGCCTGCAATCGAGCAGCGCCGCGCGCGCCATCGGCCCAGTCGACCACCAGGCCAGCCGTGGATTGAGCCTGCGGCAGCGTGATCTCGAGCGCATGGGATCCACCTTTTCCGGCCGGAACCGCAACGGTGCCGCCGCCTTGCCAGAGCGCGGCTGCCTGCGCTGCATCCACACCGTCGATGCGTGCACTGAGCGTGCTGTCCAGCGGCTCCATTTCGAAGATCGACACACCCCAGTCGGAGGTGCGCTGCGGACTCGCCAGCCGCAGGTAGCGTGCCTGCCGCGGCGCGAAGTACAGCGTTTCCACATCGCCCAGTGAATCGGCCATCGTGTACGCGGTCTGCCACTGCGTGCCATCCATTGAGGTCTGCAGTGAATAGCCTTCCGGGTTGGAGACATCCCAGGTGAGTCGTGCACCAGCCAGCAGGGTTGGCGTGCCCAGATCGATCTGGAACCAGTGGCCGGGGCTGAAGGCGCCGCCGGTGACGGTCTTCGGGTCGCCGTCGATCAGGTGGCTGATCGCCATCGCCGGCACCTGCTGCGAGGAACTGCTGGCCTGCCATTGGCTGCGCGGGGGAAGGGGCTGTGCCTGTGCGGCAGCGGCGAGGGCGGCCAACAGCAGGGCAGCGGCAGGGCGCAACGGGAAAAGCGGTGTGGAGACCTTGGAGCGTTCGGCGCGCAACGTCATTACGGACAGCCTCGCAGGTTCGACCGGAATCGGGCGAGCGCTACGCTAGCAAGGGATGTAATCGGTTACATGACGCGCTGCAGCGTCGCAGGTCGCTTCTGTGGTTGACGCAGCCGAGCATGGCTCGGCTCTACATGGTCTCCGGCAGGTCAAGCGCACCGCACGCTACAGCTCCACCGTCTCCCACCAGCGCGTACCCGCCTGTGGCGCCTGCATGTCCAGTGCTTCGCCCATCATCGGCGTGGACACCGGCACATTCTTTGCGGCCGCCAATGCGGTGATGCGCTCGAACGGCTGCTGCCATGCGTGCAGGGCCAGGTCGAAGGTGCCGTTGTGGATCGGCAGCAGCCACTTGCCGCGCAGGTCCAGGTGCGCCTGCAGCGTCTGTTCCGGTTGCATGTGCACGAACGCCCAGCGCGGATCGTAGGCGCCGGTCTCGATCATGGTCAGGTCGAATGGTCCGTACTTCTCGCCGATGGCCTTGAAGCCGTCGAAGTAGCCGGTGTCGCCGCTGAAGAAGATGCGGAAGTCGCCGTCCTGGATCACCCACGACGCCCACAGGCTGCGATCACTGTCGCCCAGGCCGCGGCCGGAGAAATGCTGGCCCGGGGTGGCGGTCAGGCGCAGCCCACTGGCCTCGGTCGATTGCCACCAGTCCAGCTGTTCGACCTTGCTGGCGTCCACGCCCCATGCAATCAGCTGGTCGCCCACGCCGAGCGGGGCGATGAAGCGTGCGGTCTTGCCGGCCAGCTGCATCACGGCGGCATGATCCAGGTGGTCGTAGTGGTTGTGCGAGAGGATCACGCCAGCGATCGGCGGCAGCTCGTCGATGCTGATCGGCGGCGCGTGGAAGCGGGCCGGGCCCATCCACTGCACCGGCGAGGCGCGCTCGGAGAAGACCGGGTCGGTCAGCCAGTACTGGCCGCGCAGCTTCAGCAGGATCGTGGAGTGCCCAAGCCGGAACAGGCTGCGGTCCGGCGCGGCGTCGAGGGTGGCACGGTCCAGCGGCAGCACCGGAATCGGGTGCGCGGGCACGGTGCCCTTGGGTTTGTTGAAGAGGAACGTCCACCAGATCTCCGCACCGTCGCGCAGGCCCATCGCCGGACGGGGCAGGGCATTGCGGAACTTGCCGTCGCGGTACTGCGGCGAATCGGGGAAGTCGGGGAGGGACCAGGACTTGCAGAAGGTGTAGGCGGTCACGGCGAGGATTCCAAGCAAAAGGACAAGGAGCAGGCGCTTCATGGGTGACGTCCGCTGGGTACACTGCACAGTGTAGTTTCGTGTTTTTGAAAAGTACACTGTCGGGTGTAAAATGTGGGCATCCGTTCAGTTATCCGGTTTCCGCCATGCCCCGTGCCCCGCAACGCCTGACCGACCGTAAACGCGACGCCATCGTGCGCGCAGCGGTGGAGGAGTTCCGTGCTTCGGGCTACGAGGCAACCAGCATGGACCGGATCGCCGAGGCGGCCGGGGTCTCCAAGCGCACCGTCTACAACCACTTCCCAAGCAAGGAAGCGTTGTTCTCGATGATCCTGGAGGAGCTGTGGGAACGCAGCGTGGCCAGCGACGCGTTGCCGTACCGCGCCGACCAGCCGCTGCAGGCGCAGCTGCTGCAGTTGCTCGGCCAGAAGCTGGAACTGCTCAGCGATGCCAACTTCATTGACCTGGCGCGGGTGGCGATGGCCGAGATCATTCATTCGCCGGAGCGCGCGCAGGCCATCGTCTGCCGCATGGGCGAAAAGGAAAGCGGCGAGAGTGCCTGGATCCGCGCGGCCATCGCCGATGGCCGACTGCGCGAGGTCGATCCGGAGTTCGCCGGCCACCAGCTGCACGGGCTGGTGAAGAGCTTCGCGTTCTGGCCACAGGTGACGATGGGGCAGGCACCGTTGAGCGCACAGGAGCGTGCACGCGTTGCCGAATCAGCGGTGGCGATGTTCCTGGGTTTCTACGCGGCCTAGCCGGCAGCGAAGCGGCGGAACTCGTCGGCCGGCAGCGCCGCCGAGTACAGATAGCCCTGGCCGACATCCACACCCAGTGCGCGCAGTTGCTGTTCCTGCGCCAGGGTCTCGGTACCTTCGGCCACCACGATGGCGCCGCAGCGGTGCGCGACTTCGACGATGAAGCGCACGATCGACTGCGACTTGGCGTCGGACAGGGTGGCGATCAGGGCCTGCTCGATCTTGACCTCGGCGATGGCCAGCTGCGAGAGCAGGATCAGGGTTGAATAGCCGGCACCGAAATCATCCAGTGACAACGTGACCTCCGCCGCCAGCAGCTGTGCGATGTTGGCATCGACTACGTCGCGCTCGACGATCTCGGTCCATTCGACGATCTCCAGGCGCAGCATCACGCCGGGCACATCGTGCAGCTGCAGCAGTTCCTGCAGGCGCAGGCCGAAGCCGGGCAGGCGCAGTGACTCGGCCGAAACATTCACGGCGATTTTCAGCTGCGTGCCATCGCGTCGGCACTGCTGCAGGAAGCGGATGGCCGACTGCAGCGTGGCCCATTCCAGTTCAGCCAGCCGCCCCTGCCGGCGCAGCAGCGAGATCACCCGCATCGGCGCGATCAGCCGACCCTCGCCGTCGCGCATGCGCAGCAGTGCTTCGGCGCCGACCAGCTGGCGATCCTGCAGGCGATGCTTGGGCTGGTAGCACAGCGGGGCGTCGCCCTGCTGCAGCCAGCGATCAAGGGCGACTTCAATCAGGGCGTCGATCTCGCTGTCGCGCTGGATCGGGTCGTCGAAGAACACGACGCCGGATTCGATCGCACTCAGCGCCACGGTGATTGCGCGGAAGGGCAGGTGGCCATCGTCTGCCGCGGCCGGTGGCTTCAGTTCGACTACCGCGCAGCGGAACAGCGGCCGGAAGCCGGGCCAATCGCGGCCGACCCGATCGGCCAGGTTGCTGGCCAGCTCGGTGATCTGCGGCTGCGTGCGCAGTTCGGACAAGGTCAAGTCGCGCACCAGGATCGCCAGCGCGGCATCGCCGAACTGGTAGATCTCCAGCTGGCCGGCCGGCAGCGAGGGCAGCAGCCGATGCACCTCTTCGGTGCTGTCGCGCTGCCACAGGCCGTTGTCCTGCAGCGGACCGTAGCGCAGGCGCAGGTCGCGCAGGTTGCCCATCTCGGCCACGATCAGGCAGGCCTTGCCGATGCCGTCGTTGTCGCGCCAGTAATGCTGCAGGCGTTCGCCGAGCGCACGCATGTTGGGCAGGCCACTGATCGGATCGATGCGCAGCCAGGCGTGTTCGCGCTGGCGCTGTGCATCGATCTGCGCATCGTTGTAGACCAGTGCGAACACTGCGCCCAGCATCAGCAGTGACAGCGGCAGTGCCAGCAGGCGCTGGATTGCCAACTCCTCCACGGGCAGCTGATGGGCGCCGATGATTGCGACGCCCAGTGCCAGGCCCAACGCAGTGACGACGATACGCACGCCCCAGGCCTGCAGGATCATGCGCAGCGAGAGTTCATTGAGCATGCGCGGGTGCAGGCGCCTGCGCAGCCAGACGCCTGCCAGCATCTGCAGCGTGGCCTCAAGGCCGGCCGGCAGGAAATACTGGGTGCCGGCGAACTGGTAGCGGGCCAGCAGGCTGGCACCCAGGCAGGCCAGGCCGCCGCGCCAGCCGCCGAGCAGTCCACTGACCAGCAGGATGTCGAAGCCGAGGTGCAGCTTGACCACGCCCTGGGTGTAGCGGGCCACGAACCAGGCGTTGAACAGATAGATCAGGCCCAGCGCCACGCCCACGTACAGGCGGCGGCCCTCAATGGCATGGCCAGCGCGACGGGTGGCGATCAGCAGCACGCCGATCATGCCGATCACCGCCGTGGCCTGCAGCAGGTACAGCGGCAGGCTGGGCAGGGCGCTGTCCAGGACCTGGGCCGAGACCCGTGAAAGCGCATCCATAGCAGGTTCCCGCCTGTGACCGACGGCCAGTGACCCGCAGCGTAGTCGCAGCAGGGCGCAGGTTCAATTGCACGGGCTGCGTTCGGGCAGGAGGTGTTCGGCCATGAAATCCACGAAGGCGCGTACACGTGGCTGCTGATGGCGATGGCTTGGCCAGAGGGCCCAGAAAGTGCTTCGCTCGGTGCTCCATGGGTCCAGAACGCTGACGAGCGCGCCGCGGTCCAGCGCATCACGCGTGGCAAAGTCGGGCAGGCACGCAATGCCATGGCCATCGATGGCCATGTGCAGGATCGTCTCAAGATGATTGGCGGTCATTGCGGCAGTCAGCCGCGGCTCAGTGCCTCCCTGCTGCGCGGGTAGTGGCCAGCGTTCGATCAGGCCGGTGCCGGGAAAGCGATGGAGAAGGCAGGCGTGGCCGCTCAGGTCATCCGGGTGCTGAGGCTTACCGCGTCTGGCGAAGTAGGCCGGTGCCCCGACGCATAGCAGGCGGGTGCTGCCGAGGTTGCGGCCGTGCAGCCGGGAGTCGGCGGGGCTGCCGGTGCGGACAACGGCATCGAAGCCTTCCTCGATGACATCGACCAGGCGGTCGCTGAAGTGCAGGTCGAGTTCGATGGCGGGAAAGCGGTGTGCAAACGCCGAAAGCACCGGCAGCATCAGCCCGCTGGCGAGTGGAAGACTGACCTTCAGGCGACCGCTGGGCGCGGCGTGGGCGTCGGTCAGCTCGCGCTCTGCCGCAGCAACCTCGAGCATGATGCGACGGCAGCGTTCAAGGAACTGCTCACCTTCGGCAGTGAGGCTGACACTGCGGGTATTGCGATTCAGCAGGCGGGCGCCCAGGCGCTCTTCCAGCCGGGCGACGGTCTTGCTTGCTGCCGAAGGGGTGATGCCACGCTGTCGTGCTGCGGCCGCGAAGCTGCGTGCCTCGGCAACCAGAACGAAGAGGCTGAGACCGGCAAAGCTGTCCATGACCTGGCCATTGATGACGTTTTTGTCATTAAAGCATGGACCGAATGATGGATTCTTCTGCAATAGCGTCGTCGATAGCATCAATGCGGTGGCGCTTGGCCACGCTGGAGCTTCATCGACATGTCTGTTGCCTCTGCTGAGACGGCCGGATCATCACGCTTTGGCGTGGTGCTGGCGGGCTGTCTGACGGCGCTCACCATTCCCTTGAGCATTGCCAGCCCCGCCGTGGGCATTCCTGCCATCCGGGATGCACTGGGCGGTTCCCCTGCGGCGTTGTCCTGGATCATCAACGCCTACCTGTTGACCTACGGCTGCACCACGTTGGTGGCTGGTGGGCTGGCCGATCTGCATGGCAGGCGCCGGATCTGGATTCTGGGCGGCGCGTTGTTTGCGCTCGTCACCGGCCTGATTCCCTTGATGCCCAATGTGGCGTGGATCAATGCCCTGCGACTGCTTCAGGGGATGGCCGCGTCGGCAGCGTTTGCGGGTGCGATGGCGTCGTTGGCGCAGGTGTTCGACGGCCAGGCGCGGGCAAGGGTTTTCAGCCTGATCGGCACCACCTTTGGTGCAGGGGCCGCAGGCGGTCCGCTGCTGGCGGGCGGGTTGATCGATGCGCTGGGCTGGGAATGGGTGTTCTTCCTGCCTGCGTTGCTGGCGGCGCTGACCCTACCGCTGGTCGCCATGTCATCCGTGGAATCGAGAAACGCCGGTTCGCCGCGCCTGGATTGGCTGGGGGCCATCACTTTCATGCTGGCGCTGGGCTCACTCACCTACGCCATGATCGTGCTGCCGGAACGTGGCCTGTTGCATCCGCAGACGCTGGTGCTGCTGGCGCTCACGGTGGTGTTGCTGGGCCTGTTCATTGCCGTCGAGCGCTCCCATCGAACGCCGCTGCTGGATCTCGGGCTGTTCCGCAACCGGCGTTTTGTTGGCGTGCAGATTCTCGCCGCTGCCCCTGCGTTCTCCTACGTCGTCCTTCTGGTCGTGCTGCCGGCTGGCTTCATCGGTGTTGAAGGACTGCGACCCACCGAGGCTGGACTGGCGATGGCAGCACTGTCTGCGCCATTGCTGGTTGTTCCCCTGGTTGCCGGTTACCTGCTGCGCTGGATACCGGCGCGGACGCTGTGCTGTGCGGGCCTGCTGATCGGTGCACTTGGGCTGGCATGGTTGGCGCAGGTGTTCCAGATCCCGTCGGTGCGCTGGATGCCGATGCTGGTCATCGGAATCGGCATCGGCTTGCCCTGGGGGATCATGGATGGCCTGGCGGTCAGCGTGGTCGGCAAGGAGCAGGCAGGCATGGCCGCTGGCATCTTCAATGCGATGCGACTGGCAGGTGATTCCATTGCCCTTGCGCTTGTCGGCATCATGCTCTCGGCCCGGATTGGCGGGAACATGATGCTGGAGGCCGGCGTCGTGGCCCGTGCCGCCGTGCACAGGCTGTCCATGGGCGACCTTGGCGGAGCGGTGGAGGCGTTGCCCGGCGTTTCGAGAACGGTGCTGGCCCAGGCGTACATGGAGGCCGTCCGTGGCCAGTTGTGTGTCCTGGCGATGGCAACCGTGCTGACCGCCATCGTGCTTGGGTACTTGTTGCGCGAGGAGGTTGAGTCCGGCCCACGCAGGGGCGGTCAGTAGCGCGGGTCGGCGATGGCCGGCAGCACCAGTTCGCGCACGAAGCCGGACGCTGACAACTGCAGCAACGCGCGCACCATCGCAACGACGTCATGCACGGGCACTAATTCGCCGTCGCCGCGCGCTGCAGCCTCTGCAACCGGCACCGACAGTGCATCGTCGGTGTTGAGGTAGCCCAGCTGCAGGCTGGTCACCGCCAGGCGGCGATCGCGGAAGCCCTCGCGCAGTGCATCGGCGATGCCGTTGAGTGCGAACTTGGATGCGCCGAACGCCACTTCCGGGCGGCCACTGCGCGGCAGTGCCGAGGTTGATCCGGTCAGCACCAGCTGCGGGCGTGGTGCGCCGAGCACTCGCGGCAGCAGGCGCTGCAGCAGCACCAAGGTGGCGGTGATGTTGACGTCGACCAGTTGGGTGAGCGCGGCATCGCTCTCTTCGAGGAAGGCGTACTCGTCGCTGAAGGCGGTCTCTTCCCAGATGCCCAGGTTGTGGATCAGCACATCCAGATCGGCCGGTGCCTGCGCTGCGATGTGATTGGCAGCCAAGGTGGGTTGGGACAGATCGGCCTCGATCCACTGCAGAGTGACACCCTCGGGGCATTCAAGATCGCGTGGACGCTTGCGCGAAACGCCGATGACGGTGTCGCCCGCACTGCACAGGCCTTCCACGAACGCCCGACCCAGGCCCCTGCTGGCGCCGATGACCATCAATTTCATGTTGCTTCCTTGTTGTACTGCGGCAGCCTCAATCGACTGCCAGAACGGTGTCCCAGTCGGCGAACGCACGCAGGTTGCTGCGTTCGGCGGTAATGATCGAGGCGGTGTTGTCGAGCTGGCTGCGGTACTGAGGCTGCAGCCCGGCCGTCCGTGCGGACACGGCCATGGCGTGTACCAGCTGGCGCGCGTGCCCGCGGCCGCGGGCCTCGGGCAGGGTCAGCACGCCCATGTCGGCCAGGGCTGGATCCAGGCTCCACGGGTACATGCTTCCCGCGGCAACTAGTCGCTCGCCGTCGAAGGCGCCGAACACCTGCCAGTGGTCAAGTTCAACCCAGGCCGCATCCAGATCCTCTTCGCTGGCGCTGGCCTGGAACACGTCGAACGCGGCGGCGTCGGCCGGGTCGAGACGGCGAATGTGTGGCGGTGCCTGGCGCTCGGCCAGGGCTGCAAGTTCTGCGGCAGGGAAATAGAAGACGCGATCCGCACCATGCGTGCGCTGGCCGAGCTGCTGCAGGCGCTGTTGCAGCTGCGCCAGCGTCCAGTGCGGTTGCGCGTGCAGGTGCAGGCGAGCCGCCAGTGCAGGGCGCAACAGTGCGCGTGCGGGGCCCGCGACTGGCTGCAGCAGCATGCCGTCCTCGCCCTCGTCGAGATCATCACTGCACGCCAGGCGCAGCATCCGATCGTTCTGCAACGTGCGAGCCCCGGCGAACACGCCCTGCCAAGCGGCATGGATCAACGGGGAGAAGGCATCATCCATGACAAAGTCTCGCTCAGTGTGCGGGCAGATCCACCTGCAGTCCGGCCGCCTTCCATTCCGGATAGCCGGCAGCGAGGCGCTGCGCGGTCAGTCCGGCGTCGCGCAGCTGCGTTACGGCAGCGCTTGAAAGCACGCAGTAGGGGCCGCGGCAGTACGCGACAATGTGGACGTCGCGCGGCAGTTCGTCCATCCGTTCGTGCAGTTCCGTAGCGGGAATGTTCAGCGCGCCGGGCAGGTGGCCCAGATCGAATTCTTCGCGCGGACGCACATCCAGCAGCACCACGTCGCTTCGCTGCGCCAGCAGCTGCTCAACGGTCAGCCCTTCCAGCGTGTCGCGGCGATGCACGCTGTCGGCGATCACGCCGTGCATCTCGCTGCGCTGATGGTCGGCATAGTCGCGCAGTGCGGCCAGCAGATTGCCCAGCGGGCCGTCACCACTGCGGTAGAGGATGCGCTTGCCATCGCGGCGGGTCTGCACCAGGCCGGCGCGGCGCAGCTGCTGCAGATGCTGGGAGGTGTTGGCCACCGAGAGCCCGGTCAGCTCGGCCAGGCGTTCCACTGCGCGTTCGCCCTGGGCGACGTGCTCCAGCAGCGCGAGCCGATGGGCATGGCCGAGTGTGCGGGCGATCTCGGCCAGCGCCTCCAGCGCCGACGGCGGCAGGTGACTTGTAGCGTTCATGATCAGCACGCTACCATCGCTCTATCATTCAAGCAAATAATTGATGGTATTCATCATGAACGGATCTGCGGCATTCCTGGCGGACGCGCTGGTGATCGGCGTTGGCGCCACCGCCGTGCTGGACCTGTGGTCGGTGCTGCAACGCCGGGTGTTCGGCATTCCCACGCTGGACTTCGGGATGGTCGGCCGCTGGCTCGGCCATCTGCCACGCGGGCGCTTCCGCCACGAGGCGATTGGCCGGGCCGCGCCGGTAAAGGGGGAGCATGTGCTGGGTTGGTCGGCGCACTATCTGATCGGCGTGATCTTCGCGGCGGCACTGCTCGCGTTCGTCGGCGATGGCTGGGTGCGGTCGCCAACGCCGTTGCCGGCACTGTTGTTCGGCATTCTGAGCATTGTCGCGCCGTTCTTCATCATGCAGCCCGGCATGGGCGCAGGCATTGCCGCGTCCAGGACGCCGGCACCGGTCAAGGCTCGCCTGCGCAGCCTGCTCGCACATTCGGTGTTCGGGCTGGGCATGTACCTTTCGGCATGCCTGTGGGCCATGGCCAAGGCCGGATGAGCGAGAATCCGTGGGGCCACAGACAACAGGAACACTCAGCAATGGATGCAATCCACGCAGGTAACCACGGCATGCCTTTGCCGCGAGCGTGGCAGCAGGGCTTGGCCGATGCCCGCATCGAGCGGCAGTCGATCGGCGTGTCGCGTGCGGATGTCGCGCGGATGCATCGTCCCGGGCAGGCCGACGCCTTCCTGAAGTCGGAAGTGATCGACGCCTTCAGTGAGCTGGGCGATGAGATCGCGCGCCTGCGCTGGCTGCAGGCACAGGGACTGCCGGCGCCAACGGTGATTGCCACCGCCGAAGAAGCGGGCCGGCGCTGGTTGCTGATGAGTGCGCTGCCCGGCCGTGATCTGGCCTCGTCGCCGGAACTCGCGCCGCAGCAGCTGGTGGAACTGCTGGCCGACGCGCTGCGCGGCCTGCATGCGTTGCCGGTGGCAGCCTGTCCGTTCGACCAGCGATTGGCCTCGCGCCTGCAGGCCGCGCAGGCAAGGGTGGAGGCGGGCCTGGTCGACGCCGATGACTTCGATGACGAGCGCCTGGGGCAGAGCGCACAGCAGGTGTTCGCCGAACTGTGCAGCACCCGGCCCGATCATGAAGATCTGGTGGTCAGCCATGGCGATGCGTGCCTGCCGAACCTGATGGCGGTCGAGGGGCGTTTCAGTGGTTTCATCGACTGTGGGCGGCTGGGCGTGGCCGACCGCTACCAGGACCTGGCGCTGGCCGCGCGCAGCCTGGTTCACAATTTCGGCGACACGTGCTGGGTCGCGCCGCTGTTCCGGCGCTATGGCGTGGTGGCTGATGAGCGCCGGCTGGCGTTCTACCGGTTGCTCGACGAGTTCTTCTGAGCCCGCGCATGGCTGGCGATGGCCGCGCAGATCAGGCCACCGACCACGCTCAGGTGTTCCAGCGCGAAGAACAGCGCCAGCTGCTGTTCCGCGCCGTGCTTGGTCCAGAAGGTATGCACGATGACGATGGTCAGCAGCATGAACACCGCCAGCGCGCCGCTGCCCAGCCATAGCAGGCGATCAAGCAGCAGGCACAGTGAGCCGCCCAGCAGCACCACGGCGCTGGCGATGTTGAACAGCGCAGGCGGTTGCAGCCCGGCCGCCTGCATTTCGGCCACGCTGTTGTCCCACGCCAGCAGCTTGGCCAGACCCGAGGACAGGAACACCACGGCCAGCAGCAGTCGGGCGAGGAACCACAGCACGCGGCTGTCGAGCAGGGTGGAGATCATCCGTGGCATGCAGCAACTCCGGGTTGAGCGTTGGGCGGGGCGGGCAGCATCGGGCCTCAACAGCGGTTGAGGTCAAGGCTGCCTGAACGAAGCCCGGTGGTGGCCGGGTTACGATCTTCAAAATGGACGAACGTTCGTTCACTATTCGTGGCATGAGCAGAATCGACCGCAATGAGCAGCGCGTGACCCTGATCCTGCAGGCGGCACTGCAGTGCTTCGTCGCAAAGGGATTCCACCAGACCAGCATGCGTGACATCGCGCAGGCGGCCGGTGTCAGCCTGGGCAATCTCTACAACCACTTCCAGGGCAAGGAAGCGATCATCCTTGCAGTGGCGGTGGCCGAGAGCGAAGAACTGGCACCGTTGCTGCAGCGACTGGCCGCGTCCGATGGCGAGCGTGCACAGGTACTGGTTTTCCTTCAGGACTTCCACGCACTGTGCCGCCAGCCGGAATGGGCGACGCTTGCCGTCGAAGTGCTGGCCGAGAGCGCACGCAATCCGGCCGTGGCCGAGGCATTTGCGGCCAATCGCAGGCAATTGCAGGCGACGCTGGCCGAAGCCCTGCAGCAGGTGGCGCAACGCGAGCGGCGGCGCCCCGTGCTTGCAGCGCCACTGCAGGCGCAGGTGCTGCTGGATGCCATCGAAAGCGACGCGCTGCGTCGGGGGCTGGGCGAAGCCGGTGGCACCGATGAGGCATCGCTGGATCTTGGCCTGCTCGCGCTGCTGCTCGGGGCACGCGCATGAGCGCTGTTGATCGGCGGTTGCACGGGCTGGATCTGGCGCGCTATCTGGCGCTGGCCGGCATGGTGCTGGTCAACTTCCGCCTGGCGATGGCCGTGCCCGCAGAGGGTGAGGGTTGGCTGGCAGGGTTCTTCCATCTGCTGGAAGGCAAGGCCTCGGCGACCTTCGTCACGCTGGCCGGCCTTGGCCTGGTGCTGGCCACGCAGCGGCAAGGGTGGTGGCCGGCCAGTGTGCAGACCTGGCGGCGCGCACTGTTCCTGATGGTGCTGGGCCTACTCAACCTGACCCTGTTCCCAGCCGATATCCTGCACTACTACGCGGTGTATTTCGCGTTGGCCGTGCTGTGGCTGCGTGCCTCGCCGCAGGTGTTGCTGGCCAGCATCGTGGGCCTGGCGGCCTGTTCGTTCTGGGCGTTGCTGCACTGGGACTACAGCCAGGGATGGAACTGGCAGGCGCTGGAATACACCGGTCTGTGGCAATGGCCGGGCGCGGCCCGCAACCTGCTGTTCAACGGCTTCCATCCGCTGCTGCCGTGGCTGTGCTTCTTCCTGCTGGGGATGCTGCTGGCACGCCTGCAACTGTCGCAGCCGCGGGTCCAGCGCGCGCTGCTGGTGCTGGGCCTGCTGCTGATCGCGGCTGGACATGGCGTGCAGCAGCTTGCGCAGGGAACGCCCTGGCAGGCGTGGCTGGGAACGCAGCCGATGCCGCCGGGACCGGCCTACGTACTCACGGGTGCGGGCGCGGCGTGCAGTGTCATTGCCGCCTGCCTGTGGCTGACGCGTGTGCGACCGGGGGACTGGCTGGAGCCGTTCACCGCGGCCGGGCGCATGACCCTGACCCTGTATGTCGGCCATATCCTGCTGGGCATGGGCACGCTGGAAAGCCTGGGCCTGCTTGATGGCCGTGCATCGCTGGCGTCGGTGCTGCTGTGGGCACTGCTGTTCCTGATGCTGGCGACCGGCGCGGCATGGCTGTGGTCGTGGCAGTTCGCACGCGGCCCGCTGGAGGCGGTGATGCGGCGCATCGCAGGCTAGTTCTCTGGTCGTGCCGAGGCGATGTTGTGACGGACATGTCTGTGTCGTGGCGAGTGCATCTGCGATAGTGGCGGCAGGTAACACTTTCCGCTTGCACCCATGTCATTCGCTTCGGCGCAGCATCTCGGCGAAGTCCTGCAACAATCTTATGGCATCACCCCCACCGCCGTGGTGCCACGCCCGGTGGGTGCCGACGCCAATGCCAGCGTGTATCGCGTCGATGCGCGGCACGGGCAGTGGTGGTTGAAATGCCGCACCTACCAGGTTGACCCCGCAGTGTGGGACAGCCTGCATTGGATGCGCGGCACGCTGGGCATCGATGAGATCGTCGCGCCGTGGCCGGCACTGACCGGTGGTGCGTCGGTGCAGCGTTGGGGATTGCAGTTCACCCTGTTCCCTTATGTGGAAGGCCAGTCCGGGTTCGAGGCGGCGTTGAGCCGCACGCAGTGGAAACGGCTGGGGGAGGTGCTGCGGCGTCTGCACGGCGCGCAGCTGCCAGCGGACCTGCAGCAAGCGCTGCCGATCGTACGGCTGGAAACCGCGGCGCTGGAAACCGTTGGGCAATGGCTGGCTGGCGAGGGCCTGGCGGCCGCGAAGGACGGGCTGGGCCGCGCCTTCGTTTCGGTATGGGACCGGCAGCATGCGCGCATCGCGGCGCTGCATGCGCAGGCACGGGAGCTGCTCGCGGCATTGCAGGACGTGCCGGTAGAGCTGCATCTGTGCCACACCGATCTGCATGCCGGCAACCTGCTGATGGGCAATGACGGGGGCCTGCACCTGATTGACTGGGATGGCCTGTCGCTGGCACCGCGCGAGCGCGACTTGATGTTCATCGGTGCGGCTGTCGGCGGGCGCTGGGGGCGCGAGAATCCGCTGGGCTTCGAGGACGGCTACGGCAGCGACCGCGGCGACCCGCGCTGGATCGCCTGGTACCGGCACTGGCGCATTCTCCAGGACCTGATCGAGTTCCAGCAGGTGCTGCTGGGCAGCGACGGTGAGGAGCGTTCGCCGCAACTGCGCAGGCAGTCGCTGCACTACCTGGGCGAGCAGTTCGCACCGGGCAATGTGTTCGATGCGGCGGAGCGGGTGTACCGCGCGCTGTAGATCCACGCCATGCGTTGATGAACCCTGCGCGCTCAGTCAACGGTGGAGGCGCGAAGAGCAGCCGAGCGTAGGCTCGGCTCTACAGAGGAGTGCAGCGTCATCCACGTGTGGCGTGGATCTACTCGGCGGGCTTGGCCGCTGCCGAGGCCGCTGCACTTGCGGCCCGCCGCGACAGTACGGCTTCGCGGTGGGCGATGTAGGCGTTCGCGGCGAGGATGATGCCGGCGCCGATGATCGTCCAGCGGTCCACCGTTTCGTTGAACAGCAGCCAGCCGCACAGCGTCACCAGCGGCAGCTGCAGGAAGCTGATCGGGGTCAGCGCCGAGACTTCGCCCAGGCGCAGCGCCCGCGTCCACAGCAGCTGGCCGACCGTGCCGAGCACGCCGGTGGCCAACAGCCACAGCCACGCCACGCCGGTGGGCCAGACCCAGACGAACAGGGCAGGCAGCAGCGACAGCGGCACCCAGAACACGTAGGTATAGAGCACCACGGTATCGGCGCTGTCGATACGGGTCAGCTGCTTGATCTGGATCGCCACCAGCGAGCTGAGCACGGCCGCACCGACAGCGACCAGGCTGCCGGCCGTGAAGCCGGCGGTGCCCGGGCGGACGATCACCAGCACGCCGATGAATCCAACCACCACCGCGGCCCAGCGGCGCACGCGCACGGTCTCGCCCAGCCACAGCACGGCGGCGATGGTGACGAACAACGGCGTGGAGTACGACAGCGAAACCGCCTGCGCCAACGGCAGGTGGCCCAGCGCCCAGAACGCGCATAGCATCGAGCCCAGGCCGATCGCACTGCGCACGAAATAGCGCGGCAGCTGCTGGGTCTTCAGCGGCGCGTGGCCGGGGCGCAGCAGCATCGGCAGCAACGCGAGCAGGCCAAAGGCATTGCGGAAGAACGCTACTTCCTGGGTCGGCACGTAGCGCGTGGCATAGCGGATGGCCACCGCCATCAGGCCAAATGCCATGGTGCTGCCGAGCATCAGCAGCGCCGCCCGCATCGGGGTGGCGCTGGGGGAGAGGGCGGGGCTGTTCACCACTGTGCGCCGAGCAGGCGGGGCTCCGGTTCGATCGGTACGCCGAACTTCTCCAGCACCGAAGCGGAGATGCGTCGCGCCAGCGCCAGCAGTTCAGCACCGGTGGCGTTGCCGTGGTTGACCAGCACGAGTGCGTGGCTTGGCGCCACGCCGGCATCGCCTTCGCGGAAGCCCTTCCAACCGCAGGACTCGATCATCCATGCCGCCGAGACCTTGCGCTTGCCGTCCTGGTCGGACGGGAACACCGGCAGTTCGGGGAAGTGCTGCAGCAGCACGTCGACCTGTTCCAGCGGCAGCACCGGGTTCTTGAAGAAGCTGCCGGCGTTGCCCAGTACATCCGGATCGGGCAGCTTGCGGCGGCGGATTGCGATCACCGCATTGGCCACGTCCACTGCGCTCGGCAGCTCCACGCCCTGTGCCTGCAGTTCCTCGCGGATACCGGCGTAGTCCATGCGCAGATCGTGCAGCAGTGGCAGCTTCAGTTCGATGGCGGTGATCAGGTAGCGATCAGCCTGTTGCTTGAACACGCTGTCGCGGTAGGCGAAGCCACACTGCTCGTTGTCCAGCCGCACCCAAGCCTGCTCCTGGCAGTCCCAGGCCTCGACGGCCTGGATGAATTCGCCGACCTGCGCGCCGTAGGCACCGATGTTCTGGATCGGCGCGGCACCGGCGGTGCCGGGAATCAGGGCCAGGTTTTCCAGGCCGGACAGGCCTTCCTGCAGCGACCACATCACCAGGCCATGCCAGGGCACGCCGGCGCCGGCGCGGATCACCGCATGGTCGGCGCGGTGTTCCAGGAAATTGATGTCACGGTTGCCGAACACCAGCACGGTGCCGGGCAGGTCTTCGGCGATCAGTACGTTGCTGCCGCTGCCCAGCACCAACAGCGGGCCGCTGGCCACCTCGGGCAAAGCAAGCACGTCCGGCAGCAGCGCGGGATCGTGCAGCTCCAGCAGCTGCGCTGCGCTGGCCTGCACATGGAAGGTGTTCAGCGCCTGCAGCGGCGCATTGCGGGTGAGCGTCCAGCGCAGCGGTGCGTTGCCGTCGACGATATCCATGGGCGCGCTCACAGTGGGGCCACCGCGCCGCGGCTCGGTGCTTCGCGGCGGCGACGGATCGCCTCCACGCATTCGGAGACCAGCGCCGGGCCACGGAAGATCAGGCCGCTGTAGCACTGCACCAGCGCCGCACCGGCGGCCATCTTGGCCACCGCATCGGCACCGGACAGGATGCCGCCGACACCGATCAGCGGTACCGATTCGGGCAGGCGCGAACGCAGGCGGCGCAGCACCAGCGTGGACTGCTCCAGCACCGGCGCACCGGACAGGCCGCCGGCCTCGTTGGCCAGCGGATCGCCGGCCACCTTGCTGTGGTCGATGGTGGTGTTGGTGGCGATCACGCCGTCCACCTGCAGCTCGCCCAGCACGCGGGCAGCGGCATCGATGTCGCGCTCGCTGAGGTCCGGCGCCACCTTCACCAGCATCGGCACGCGGCGGCCGTGGCGGGCTGCAAGGTCTTCCTGGCGGTCACGCAGCTGGCTGACCAGCTGTCGTAGCGCGGTTTCTTCCTGCAGTTCACGCAGGCCGGCGGTGTTGGGCGAGGAGATGTTGACGGTGATGTAGTCGGCCAGCGGATAGACCTTGTCCAGGCAGGCGATGTAATCGTCCACGGCCTGTTCGTTGGGGGTGTCCTTGTTCTTGCCGATGTTGATGCCGAGCAGGCCGCGACGGTTGCGCGCGCGTTCGACGTTGCGCACCAGCGCGTCCACGCCCGCATTGTTGAAGCCCATGCGGTTGATGATCGCGTTGTGCTTCGGCAGGCGGAACAGGCGCGGCTGCGGATTGCCGGCCTGCGGACGCGGGGTGATGGTGCCGATCTCGACGAAGCCGAAACCCAGCGCGAACAATGCATCGATGTGCTCGCCATTCTTGTCCAGGCCGGCGGCCAGGCCGACCGGATTGGGGAAGGTCAGCCCGAACACGGTGCTCGGCATCGGCGCGATGCGTGCGGCCAGCAGCGGCGTGGTGCCGGTGCGATAGGCCAGGTCCAGTGCGGACAGGCCAAGGCCGTGGGCGCGCTCGGCGTCGAGCGAGAACAGGAAGGGGCGGGCAAGCGAATACATGCGTCGGTTCAGTCCAGCGTGCCGAGGAAGGCTCGGGTTCGATATTCAAAAGCAACCTGGCCGTCGACCGCGTGGGCGGCGAACAGGTCCTGCAGGGCGGCGATCATCGGCGCATGGCGCGGATGACCGGCTTGGGGTGCGTAGGAGGAGGACAGCAGGCGCCCGCGCAGGGCGTCGAAATCCAGATACTGCACGTTCGGCAGCTCCACCATGCCGCGCAGACCGGGGCCGAACCAGGCCTGCATGGTGGCGTCGTCCTGGTAGCGCTCGGCAACGGCGGTGTAGTCGGTGCCGTAGTCCAGCAGCAGCTGTTCGTAGCCGATCAGGAACGGGCTGGCGTCGAGCAGGCGCGAGTTCCAGTAGATCAGTGCCAGGCCACCCGGGCGGAGGATGCGCTGCCACTCGGCGCGCACCGCCACGGTGTCGAACCAGTGGAAGGCCTGCGCGACGCTGACCAGATCGATGCTGGCATCGTCCAGTGTGGTGGCCTCGGCGCGGCCGTCCACCGCACGGAACTGCGGGTACTGCGGTGCCAGCCATTCCTCGGCCGCGCCCCGCATGGCGGCGTTGGGTTCAACCGCGACTACTGGATGGCCGCTGGCCAGGAACAGGCGACTGGAAATACCGGTGCCGGCGCCGATGTCGGCGACCACGGCCTCGTGGCTGACGCCCATCGGGCCATGCAGCCACTCCAACAGGGCGGGCGGGTAATCGGGCCGGTAGCGGACATAGTCGGCGACGCGGCTGCTGAAGCGTTCAGTGCTGTCGGAAGTGGTCATGATGATCAGTTCGACATCGCGGCGAGCCAGGCCAGGCCGCCGAAGAACAGGATGAAGACCAGGATGGCGGCGATCACGGCGCCGACCATCACCCAGCCCAGCACCAGGCCGGTGACGGCGAGGCCATCGCCTTCCAGTTCATGCGGGCGGCGGCGGATCTCGGCGCGGGCCATGTGGCCGGTGATGATGGCCACGATGCTGGCCACGAAGGGCAGGACGGTCCAGCTGGCGATGCCCATGACCAGGCTGACCACGGCCAGGGCGCTTGTCTGTCGGGGTGCCACGCTCATCGGGGTCCTCCTTGGCAGTGTGCACATGATAGTGCCTCTGCCCGGGCAATCCCATGGGCAGTGCCCTGTAGAGCCGAGCCCATGCTCGGCTGCCCCCTTGGGCTGATGCGGGATCGACCGCGTCTTGCGCGCAAGCCGAGCATGGGCTCGGCTCTACAAATTCAGCCCATCAACACCTGGCCGCCATCCACGTTGAGCACATGACCGGTGATCCAGCGCGCCAGCGGCGAGCACAGGAACAGGGCGGCGTCGGCAATCTCGCGCGGGTGGCCGAAGCGGGCGAACGGGATCTTCGCCAAGGTGCCGTGGTACAGCGCGGGATCTTCGGTGCGGCGGCGATCCCACAGGCCGTCATCGAACTCGATCGAGCCCGGGGCGATGGCATTGACCCGGATCCGGTCCTTGGCCAGCGCCAGTGCCTGCGAGGTGGTGTAGTGCGACAGCGCGGCCTTGGCGGCAGCGTAGGGCGCGCCACCGGGACGCGGCTGCTGGGCGGCGATCGAGGACAGGTTGAGGATGCAGGCATCGTTGGATGCGCGCAGCCACGGCAGTGCCAGGCGCGAGGCCCGTACCGCCGCCATCAGGTCGATCTGCAGGCTGGCGGCCCAGCCGTCCTCGTCATCGGCCATGCCATAGCCGGTGGCGTTGTTGACCAGCACATCGATGCCGCCAAGTGTATCGGCGGCAGCCTGCAGCCAGGCCTGGATCTGGTTGGCCTCGCCCAGATCGGCAGGAAACGTGTGCAACTCGACGCCCTGTACCTTTGCATCGGCACGCAGGGCATCCAGGCCGGCCAGGCCGCGAGCGCAGACTGATACCTGCGCTCCGGCGCCGGCAAACGCCAGCGCCATCTCACGGCCAATGCCCTTGCTGCCGCCGGCGATGAGCACGCGGCGGCCGGTGAAATCAATCACCGGCTTGCCACCCTGTAGAGCCGAGCCATGCTCGACTGCATTTCCTGCGGTGTTCATGGCACATCCTGCCGAGCATGGCCCGGCACTACAAATAGCGTTACAGGTCGAACTTGATGCCTTGGGCCAGCGGCAGCGAATCCGAATAGTTGATGGTGTTGGTCTGGCGGCGCATGTAGACCTTCCATGCATCCGAACCGGACTCGCGGCCACCGCCGGTGTCCTTCTCGCCACCGAAGGCGCCGCCGATCTCCGCACCGGACGTGCCGATGTTGATGTTGGCGATGCCGCAGTCGCTGCCGGCGGCCGACAGGAACTTCTCGGCGGTCTTCAGGTTCTGGGTGAAGATCGACGAGGACAGGCCCTGCGGCACGCCGTTCTGCATGTCGATGGCTTCGTCGATGCTGTCGTACGGCATCACGTACAGGATCGGTGCGAAGGTCTCGTGCTGGACCACGGCGTCGCTGTTCTTCAGGCCCGAGACGATCGCCGGCAGCACGAAGTTGCCGGCGCGGTCGATGCGGGTGCCACCGGTCTCGATGGTGCCGCCGGCCGCCTTGGCCTGGGCGATGGCATCGAGGAACTGCTGCACGGCGCCGTCGCTGTTCAGCGGGCCCATCAGGTTGGCGGCATCAGTCGGGTCGCCGATCTTGCTTTCCACCTGCTTGTAGGCCTTGACCAGGGTGGCCAGCACGTCGGCGTAGATCGAGCGGTGCACGATCAGGCGGCGGGTGGTGGTGCAGCGCTGGCCGGCGGTACCGACGGCGCCGAACACGATGCCCGGCACGGCCAGCTTCAGGTCGGCGGTTTCGTCCAAGATGATGGCGTTGTTGCCGCCCAGCTCCAGCAGGCAGCGGCCCAGGCGGCGCGCGACCTTTTCGTTGACGGTGCGGCCGACCTGGGTCGAGCCGGTGAAGCTGATCAGCGGCACGCGGCGGTCATCGACCATCTTCTCCGACAGCGCGGTGCCGGCATCGTTGATCAGGAAGAAGATGTCAGGGAAACCGGCTTCGCGCAGGGCGTCGTTGCAGATCTTCAGCGAGGCGATGGCGGTCAGCGGCGTCTTGTTGGACGGCTTCCAGATGCAGACGTCGCCACAGATGGCGGCCAGGAACGAGTTCCAGCTCCACACTGCGACCGGGAAATTGAAGGCCGAGATGATGCCGACCAGGCCCAGCGGATGGTACTGCTCGTACATGCGGTGGCCGGGGCGCTCGGAATGCATGGTGTAGCCGTACAGCATGCGGCTCTGGCCCACGGCGAAATCGGCGATGTCGATCATCTCCTGCACTTCGCCGTCGCCTTCCGGCTTGCTCTTGCCCATTTCCAGGGCAACCAGCGAACCCAGCGCGTCCTTGTGCTTGCGCAGTGCTTCGCCACACAGGCGCACGGCTTCGCCGCGGCGCGGGGCCGGCGTGGTGCGCCAGATCTTGAAGGCTTCCTGGGCGCGGGCGACGACGGTCTCGTACTCGGCCTCGGTGGTCGCGCGGACCTGCGCGATCGGCTCGCCGGTGGTCGGGTTGACCGGGGTGATCAGGTCACCACTGGTCGCGCTCGACCACTCCCCGTTGCCCAGGTACGTGCCAGCGTTGATCGCGTCCAGGCCAAGGGACTTGAGCAGCTCGGAAGACATGCAGACTCCTGTGTTTCGTTACGTTGTTTGGCGCCATCGCGGGCAGGTGGGGGACGCGATGAACAGAACCGCCGATGGTAGCAGAGGGTGGTGGTTGGGCTATGGTGCGGTGCGGGGTGGTGTTGAGCGCCAGTGAACCGACATGAAGTGCGCAGTGACGTTCATTTTTTGACGTGAAATGACTCATATCGATGCAAATTGACAAATGAAAATTCATTAATGATTTCAGCAAGTTAGTGCTATTTTGGGGTGATTGGGTGGGCGCGCACTCTGTCGAAATTTCTATCTTTTGGCTCAATCTTCATTCACAATTCGTCCACATTTGATTGACACAACCTCGATGATTCCGTGCCGGCTGGGGAGTCCATGCACGTGGATGCAGGCAATTCCGCGTCCCGCCGAGCCGAGAATGGAGAAGTGCGTTGCTACATGGATCAGTAGAAGATCTTTCCGCAGGGCGGAATCGGGTAGGCCGCCGCCGCGTCGAAGCCCGGGCTGCTCTGGAGTTGGGGTTGCGGCTGGGCGATCTGCTGCTGCTGCCGGGTATGGCGGTGCTCTCCCACATCGTTCTGTATGGCGCGGCAGTGCCGGATTCCTCCCAGCGAATCGTGTTCGGTGCGGTGATTCTCAGCGCCATCGTCTGCTTCTCTGTCGCGCCGCTGTATCGGAACTGGCGGATGCGCGGGTTGCTGGCCGACCTCTGGCTGCTGTTGTTGGCGTGGTCTGCCACCTTTGCGTTGTTCTCGCTCTACGCCGTGGTGGTTGGACTTGCTGATGCGGTTCCCGCCACATGGCTGATTGGCTGGTATGCCTTTGGCCTGGCCTCAATGGCGGTGCTGCGCGTATTGCTGAGGGTGCAGTTGCACCGCCTGCGCTCGCGAGGGATGGACCACGAGCGAATCCTGCTGGTCGGACTGCGGGCCCCTGCTTTGAGGCTGCATCGCCTTCTGCGTGGAAAGCCAGAGCTTGGCAAAGACGTCATCGGCTACTTCGCCAGTGCGGGCGATATTGCCACCCGTCGCGGTGGTGATGCGCCGTGCCGGCTGGGGCGACTGGAGGACGTTCCGCAGTACATGGATCAGCACCGCGGCGAATTCGATCAGGTCTGGGTGTCGATGCCGATGGGGCACGCGGCCGCGATCAAGGACATGCTGAAACAGATCGAGCGATTTCCGGTGCCGGTACGCCTGATTCCCGATACTACGGGTTTGGGGGCGCTTAATCCGGGCGTGCACCAGGTGGGTGATGTGCCGATGATCGGCGTACGTCAAGGTCTGGTGGATCATCGCTTCCGCGTGTTCAAGCGGGTCGAGGACATTGTCGTCGCGGGTGCGGCGGTGATCCTGCTGACGCCGTTGTTTGCTGTGCTGGCCGTTGGTGTGAAGCTGAGCTCGCCGGGGCCGGTGTTGTTCAGGCAGAAGCGTCATGGGCTGGGCGGCAAAGAGTTCTGGATGCTCAAGTTCCGCTCCATGCGTGTGCACGCGGAGGGGGAGGGGCAGGTCACCCAGGCAACGCGTGGTGATCCACGGGTCACGCGGTTTGGCGCGTTCCTGCGCCGTAGCAGCCTGGACGAGCTGCCGCAGTTCTTCAATGTACTGGGTGGGAACATGTCGGTCGTGGGGCCGCGGCCGCACGCGATCCAGCACAACAACCACTACGAGCGGGTGATCGAGCGCTACATGCACCGCCACTACGTCAAGCCGGGAATTACTGGCTGGGCGCAGGTGCACGGGTTGCGCGGTGAGACGCCCGAGCTGCGATCGATGAAGAAGCGCGTGCAGTACGACATCGACTACATCCGTCGTTGGAGCCCGACGCTGGATGTGCGCATCATCGTGATGACGGCATTCAAGGTGCTGGGCCAGAAATCGGCTTATTGACGCGTCGCTGGTCGGCGAAGTGCGACGTAATGCCATGAATTTACTGGCCATTTCATCGCGTGTAACGTCATCGTAAGGTATCCTGTGTGGCTGCTGCCGCCCCACTTTAGGGGCCGTGGCGCTGCATGGAATGCCACAGGATCGAAGTCAGTGTTCAAGAATGTTCTATTCGTATGTGTCGGCAACATCTGCCGCAGTCCCTCGGCCGAAGTCATGCTGAGGCAGGCCGTCGCCGGCAAGGGCATCCAGATCTCCTCCGCAGGACTGGGGGCACTGATCGGCCATGGCATTGATGCCACGGCACAGGAATTGCTGGCGGAGCAGGGCATGGATGGCCTAGCGCACCGCGCCCGGCAGATCGATGACGCCATCCTGGGAGCGGCCGACCTGGTGCTGACCATGGAGCGCAAGCACGTGCGCCGAATTGCCGAAATCGCGCCGCAGGCCTCGGGCAAGACGTTTCTGCTAGGCAAGTGGCAGCAAGAGCAGGAAATTCCTGACCCGTACCGGCAGCAGCGGCCGGCGTTTGAGCACGTATACAAGTTGATGGCTGAGGGTGTTGAGAGTTGGGCGCGGCACTTGTAGTGCTGCTGCATTCTCTCTGTCCCCTAATCCGTACCCAATTGAAGAGCCTTTACTGATGACCACCGAAACCCGTAATCCGGCGCAGGACGATAGCGATGAAATCGACCTGCGGCAGTTGCTTGGCACGTTGATTGATCATAAGTGGTGGATTGCGGGCATCACTGGCGCGTTCTTTGCCGTTGCCGTGGCGTATGCACTGCTCTCCACGCCGATCTACCGTGCTGATGCCATCGTGCAGGTGGAGTCGAAGGTGCCGAGCCTGCCGGGTCTTTCCGATATCAGTCAGTCCCTTGGTATGGGAGGGGGGGCTGCCGAAGCAACCACTGAGATCGCATTGATTACTTCTCGCGCGGTGGTAGGTAGTGCTGTTAATGCGCTGAAGCTGGATGTTGAAGTTGAGCCGAATCGATTTCCGCTTATTGGCGGCTATTTTGCCCGTAATTCTGAACGTGCGGACCCGGAGAGGTTGGCCGACCTGCGGTTTGGAATGTCCAGGTTTGGTTGGGGTGGTGAGAAGCTTGATGTGTTCCAGCTCGATGTTCCGCGTCATCTGGTTGCTAAGCCCCTGACCCTGATTGCAGGTGAGAAGGGCGCGTATGAGCTCGTGGATGATTCCGGCAGCCAGCTGCTGAAGGGGCAGGTTGGGAAGGTCGCCTCCGGAAAGGGGGTTGTGATGCAGATTGCCGAGATGCGTGCACATCCTGGCATGCGCTTTGAAGTGACACGTCAGCGTCATCTCACAGTGGTTGGCGGGCTTCAGAAGAAGGTTGCAGTAAGTGAGTCCGGCAAGGAGTCCGGGATTCTTACGCTTGCCTACGAGAACGCTGATGCGGAGCTGGCGCAGCGCTTTCTGCAGCAGGTCGCACAGGCGTATGTTCGCCAGAATGTTGAGCGGAACTCTGCCGAAGCCTCTGCCCAGTTGACCTTCGTCAAGGAGCAGCTGCCTAGCGTGCGTAACCAGGTGGACGCAGCGCAAAAGGCCTTGGCGGCCTACCAGACCCGTGCCAACTCTGTTGATCTGAGCCTGCAGACCAAGGGACTCCTCGACCAGGAGGTCGCCGTTGAAACCAGTATCCAGCAGCTTCGCCTCCAGCAGGCTGAAATGGATCGCAAGTTCACGCGGGACCACCCTGCGTACCAGGCGTTGATGCGGCAGATCGGGGAGCTTGAGGGGCGCAAGAGTGGTTTCCAGGGCCAGGTGAAGCAGTTGCCGGAAGCACAACAGGAACTGCTTCGTTTGACCCGCGATTTACAGGTCAGCAATGAGATGTATACCGGGATGCTAAACCAGGCGCAGCAGCTTGATGTGGCGCGCGCGGGCACTGTCGGTAATGTTCGTATTGTTGACGCGGCCGAAGTTGATTCCACCACCCCTGTTCGACCCCGTAAGACGCTCGTCGTGCTCATTGGCGCTATTCTCGGCGCTTTCCTTTCCATTGCCCTGGTTCTGCTGAAGCAGATGCTCAATCGTGGCGTGGAAGATCCGGCGCAGATTGAGGAACTTGGTCTGCCCGTGTATGCCTCGATTCCTGTAAGTGCGCAGCAGCAGAGCGACTCTGTCCGTGGCAAGTTCCGTGCAGATGGTAAGTTGCATCTACTGGCGGTCAAGGATCCAGCCGACCTGGCGATTGAGGCCGTACGCAGCCTCCGTACTAGCCTGCATTTCGCTCGCCTTGAAGCAAAGAACAACATCGTTCTGATTTCTGGTGCCAGCCCGAATGCCGGCAAGACGTTCGTTTCGTCGAACCTCGCCGCAGTGATCGCGCAGGCTGGTCAGCGCGTCCTCATCATCGATGCAGATATGCGAAAGGGGACGCTGCATAAAGCGTTGGGTGCTGTGCAGTCGCCCGGTCTTTCGGATCTTCTGGTGGGTAAGGCCGATCTGGCTCACGTAGTTCGGACGCTGCCGGGCATAGACAGCCTCAGTTTCATTACCCGCGGTGACGTTCCTCCAAATCCATCCGAGTTGTTGATGCATGCGAACTTCACGCAGCTTCTTGAAACTCTGTCGCCGCAGTACGATTTGGTGATTGTCGATACGCCGCCGATTCTTGCTGTGACCGACGCGGCAATTATTGCGCATCATGCCGGCACCTGTCTGATGGTTGCGCGCTTTGGCTTGAATCAAGCCAAGGAGTTGGCCTTGGCGAAGCGCAGATTTGAGCAGAACAACGTCCGGATCAAGGGCGCGATTTTCAATGCTGTCGAGCGGCGCGCTACCGGTTACTACAGCTATGGATACTATGAGTACAAGTCCAGTACCTAAGTGCTGGAGACGCTGAGTAGGGCGCGGTTGTAAGTGTGGATGGACGTTAAGGTGCTGGTGGGTCTAGCGCCTGAGATGCTTACGGGCGACGGCAGCTCGGAAGGTGCTTGCGGTTGTTCGAAGGCACTTTGGTCTCAGGCAACTGTTCAATTTCGCTGCGTTTCCTGTCTTGGCCCGCTGCGGCATGCTTTGGGCCTTTGGTAGCGGTAGGGTAGTGGGTGGTCGTTAATGGTCGCTATTTCGCCAAGCCAGCGACGCTACGATAATGAGTGATCTGTGCCAGGTGTAATCGGTTCCCGGTAGCGCCGTTGTGGCAGGTGGGGTCGTGCCTATGACGCGGCTGCCACGGGCTGCACAGCTTCTTGATGCTTAGGCACAGCGGGCCACTTGGGTGGTCGCAATCGTAACGAATCACCAGGCGACTCAAGTGGGAAGGGCCTACTCAGAACATGGGCGCGCACTGGTTTATGGCCCGTAGGGTGGCCGAATCCCGGTAGTGAGGTAGGCTCGCAGCATACGCCGATGCTCTTCGATCGGCTCAACTGCTCATCTAAGAGCGGCGTGCTTCGTATGGGGACGTTAAAGCGCGATTTCGCAAGGCGACCGCTTTGAAGTCCTGGAAGCCGGTGAGCCATTTGCTGCCTTGCGAACACTTGTACGCCGCAAGCCTGAGTCGCCTCCTCGATCCGGAGGTGCTCAAGGGTAATTCGACGAACTAGAAGAGCTCAACTGTCGACGGCGAAGAAAGAATTCTGGCGTTCCTCATTCGGGCCCTTTAGGGTTCGGAGGGGTGTGGTAACTACCAGTTCCCTGGGGGTGTACCGAGTGGAAAATCCGCAAAGAGAGCGCGGCTAGCTATCGCATGCTCGGCAGTTGGCGTCTAGTTGTCGGGAACTCCAATCTTATGAGTCCCCAACTCTGGATTCGGGAGGACTAGGCCTGGGCTGAACCAATCGCGCTCTTGCGTGCAACAGCAAACTGCTAAAGTTTGCCTGCTGCTAAATTGTGCCCAGTTAAACGACTTAGTTCGTCGATTTTATGTCCTTTCTCGTCAAGATGAGCGATGGCAGCTTCCAGTTCGACGACCTTTGCGCCCACGAGGAAGCGATACCAATATCCTTGGAGAAAGTGATAGGTCAATCCTTCTCTTCCATCAAGAAATCCGCCCTGAACGACGTAGCGCCATAAGAAATACGCAGTGGAGCTTACGGTGAAGGGTACCTTGTTATAAGCATTTTCTTTTAGCCAGCGTTTAAATGACGCTTGGCCGGAGCTTCCCTCAGCTGAGAGCGCTTCTCGAGAGAAAAGTTCATGCCGGGAGTTAATGACTTCAATCGCTTCGCGAGTCGCGTATCGATTATGTTTGTCAATGAAATAGCTTAAGTCGAAGAGATTGTGATCGGCGAATCCTCCGGTAAACGTTATCGTGCGTCCCTCCGACACTTGGATATGCTCATCCATCCAACGATCCTCAACTGTGCCTTTTCCATTGCGAAAAATCCGAAGCATAAGTAGGGGGTAACGGCCGCCGTGCTTAATCCAGCGGTTCATAAATATGTGTCGTCGCTTAAGATTTATGCCAGAAATGGATTCGTCAAGTTGAGGTAGGTGGGAATTAATCTCCTCAGAGAGATCCGGATAGATGATCTCGTCAGCGTCCAGACGCATGATCCATGGCGAACGGATTTCGCAGTGATCCATCGCCCATTGGAATTGATTTGCCTGATTTACGAACCTATTGAAAAAAATCCTGGCCCCAAGGCTCTCCGCAATTTCAGTCGTTCGGTCGTTTGAGTATGAATCAACAACAATCACTTCTGCTGCAAATGACTTCACAGACTTAATTGCACGGGCAATATGAATTTCTTCATTGTACGTCAGGATCACTACCGAAATTTCAGCCATCTGTCGACTCCGCAGAAGCCCGGTCCCTATGCTTTACAAGTTTTGCAGGGTTTCCAGTGTAGACCCCAAATTCCTCGGTATCTCGGAACACGACCGCTCTCGCGCCGACAACAGTGGATCTTGCAATCGTCACTCCAGGACCTACAAAAGCTTCAGCTGCGATCCACGCACTCTGGCCAATTGAAATTGGTCTGGTTACCAAGGGGTGGGTTGGGTCGTTGATGTCATGAGTGCCCGCACAAAGGTGGGCTCCTTGGCTTACTGTCGCCCTCTTCTCGATTAATACCGTTGCCATGTTGTAGCAGTTTACCTTGGGGCCGAGGCAGGTGTGTTCTTCCATAATTAAATTTGGGGGGTACCAAATGCGGGCAGTTGGATAGACATGGGCGGATTGGTGCACTCGTGCTCCCGCGATGTTCAGCAAAAAGACCCTCCATCGATGAAGCGGAGTGGGAGTCCAGGAGGCAAGTAAGGCCCACGTTAATGACCACGCTAATCGGAAGAGTCTGTGAGTAAGGGGGTAGGTGGTATGCCCTTTGCGAGTGCTATTGCTTTCCATTGCAGTCTAACCCGATGCTTCTACGATAAATTTCCCAATCTTCATCTGAAAATCGGTTCTTGATCAATCGTGCCGGGTTGCCTCCAACGACCGAGTTCTCCGGGACATCCTTCACAATAACGGAGCCAGCCGCCACGACCGACCCATCTCCTACGCGGACACCAGATCGGATGATGACACCATGACCAATCCATACATCCGCACCAAAAACGGTAATGGAGTGGCGCCATCGGAATGCTAGGCGCGTTGGCACACGGGGATCTTCGATTCCGTGATCATTCCCTACGATGCGTACAGAAGTCGAGATCATGCACAGATCTCCCACTGAAACTGGACTTGGAGACTCGAAGCCAGCTCCGACATAGCAGTAGCGGCCTAGTCTGCTGCCCGCGGGGATGTCGACATTCCGGCCAAACTGGACTCCTTCTCCGACCTGCGCAAGGTTAAGTCGCAGCGCTTTTATAAAATTCACTGGCTTCCTCAGTATCTTCTTAATCGGTCTGTCGATGGTTGAGCCGCAGATACTGATGATTGAACCAGCAACGCGTGCTGGCTCAGGGACGGTTGGAACTTCACCCCTATTACGCCTTCCCATTACATGCGCCTCTCTTTGCTGATCTCATCAAGTGCGTCTTCAATGAGGGTGCGCTGAACACTAGGGTTCCATCGCCTACTAATTACATCGCGGCATCTATTCCGAACTTCCGCCCGATCGGGCTTCTGTTCCATCCAGGCTTCTAAGCAATCGGCAAGGCTCTCAGAGCTTCCTCTTTCGAAGAAATTCCCGGTTCGTCCAGGTTCAATTGCCTCAAATTCTGGCATCTGATTGCTGAAGTCCCCATGGGTAAAGGCTGGCGTGCCGTATGTAAGGCTGTGAATTGCCGTCAAGCCAATTTTCCCGGGTGACACGCATGCATCAGCATCATAAATCATCCTGCCAACCATCTCTTCATCATAGCAAGCGCCAAAGAAGTGCACGCTTGCGCCAATGCGAGCGGCCTGCGCTTCCAGAGACTTTCTGGCGGGTCCATCACCAATCAGTAGTATATTTACTGGAAGCCCGCGCTTCCCCAGTAGCTCGCCCGCATCAAGAAGTAAGTCCAGCCTACAAATCTGCGTAAGTCGAGCCGTGCAAATAATCAACGGCCGGTCCGGGTTTTCGAATAGCGCTCGACCGGCTGCGCGGGAAACGTCACGCTCTATCCTCTCGAGAATTAAGGAGGAGGCGGCAAAGTCCAAGCTGTTGTAAATGGTTCTAATTTTTGACTCTGGGTACCCCTGTCTAATTCCCATTTCTCGGGAGCGCTCGCCGTAAACAAGCAGTAGGTGGGATATCGAATAGTAAAAATTTCGGATCAAGGCCTTTGCTTTTCTCTCTTGTGAGAGCCATCCGTGGGCCCAGAAAACTACCTTCTTGCCGGTCGCTCTGCCGACGATGCCAAGAGCCCAAGTCGCAATTATATTTGGGTTGCCAAGGATTAATAGTACGTCGACCGAGCTATCAGTCGCAAGTCGAATGTAGTTCTTAAAGCTAAATCCGCGATCGGTTCGTTTGACCGCGAGTTCGTTAATAACCACGCCGGGCTCGCCCTTATACGGCTTTATTCCGTCAAATTCATCTTTTGATGCGTGGAATTCGTACTCATGGCGTCCATTCAAAGATAGTTCGCGCAGAACGGGCGCCCTGTAATGCGGAAACTGATGGTATATGACGGAAACCTTCATTTGCGCTCGCTGAGAAAGTATTATTGCGTTATTGGCTTACTTCGAAATCGTATCTTTGACGCAGTGCATATGGCTAGGATAACGATTATTGCCACAATGGAAAAAACTAAATCAAATCTCCATCCAGCGAAGCCGACTGCAAAGGTCATGTATTGAATTGAGTTCGAGTCAAACATTCTAAACAGATTTGAAAGCCCCCAGAGAACTAACGGGAGGGCTAAGACGGAAAATGGCCCGAAGTTTGCGTAGGCCTCGCCGATGTATGTTGAATTCAGTGCAAGTCCATCCACATCCAGCCCGGACAGTCTTCCGAGGGTCAGTCCAAAGCCCTCGGGTCGTCCCGGCCAGATCGCTTTGGGGAGATAGAATGTTAGTGGGCGAACTATGAATGTGTCGCCCATTAAGTAACTATACTTGGACGGATAGTTCTCGATGACCATGTTGGCCATATTCAGGTTGCTCGCCTCAAACGCGGAGGAAAGAATTAGCTGAATATCCTGCCCCTCGGATGTGGCAAGGTGCTGGGCTGCTGTGTCTACCGCATAGCTCATTTGCTGGAGGTTTAGGCCATTGCTCCACATCATCCCGCGAACAATTGGGAATATAGAGTTGGCTTGAATTATGATTGGAGCGGCAAGGAGTAGGATTGCATAGCCCTTCTTGGGTACCGATTTATAGGCGAGCGCGTAAGATATTATGCAGGTTAGTGCGATAATTCTGTTTCCGGAAATGATGAGCTCCAGACCTGCTATGCAGATTAAGCCAATGCAGAACGCTCTGGTGGTAATAAGTTCCTTTCGCTTATAGAAGAGCAGCAGAAATGGCAGGGTGAAACGCATTACATTTCGTATCTGCAAGAGAGCAACCGCAACAGCATCTCCTTGCATAGACTCGCCGTGGCTGCTGTACCAGTGCCCTCCTGTGAGCTTCCCTGAGGAAATAAATCCGTAGATAGAAAATGCAAGATAGGTTGCCGTGTACCAATGCAAAAGTTTCTTGTTCTGGACTATATTTTGATTGATTTTTATCTTCGGGAGGCCGATATGCCGATTGGGGATTAGGAATATGATGGCCGCAACTCCGGCGGTCACTAGGTACACTCCTGGACTCCCATCAATGGTCATATTCGGGATGGGGATGTCTACTTGTCGAATTCTGCCGAAGACCGCGGAAAGGAATATAGGCGCTCCAACAAAATAAGAAAATCCTAGCTGAACGCCCGCCCAGTAGGTTATTGTTTCCCTCCTCACGACCTGAACGATCATTGCCAGGCACAGTGTAGTAGTGATTAGGGCAAGAATAATATTCAGGGTCTGCACTATCCGCGAACCTCCATGCGTACTTTCTTGAGGTATGCGATCAGAGGATTGTGCCTTAAGAAGGATTTTGCGTAGCTAAGCTTTGGTATGGTTGAGTTGGAGGTGCTGCATACTTTCCCATCAGTACTGGCGCTATCCAGAATTTGAACCACAGCCTCCAGCTTCGCGGCTGTGGCCTCTGTAGAAAAGCGTGAAGCTACGATCTTGTGAGTCTCCCGGGCTCGAGTGCAAGTTGGGCTCTCACGGACAGATGCGTTGCAGATTGCTTTGCTTAAGAATGTGCTCTCGTTTCGTTGATAGGAAAACCCCTCCATAGAAGTGAACTCCCATGGGGTGTTGTCACGATACTCTCTTGCTCGATAGACCACTGGGAGTCCCGAGCCCAGGGACTCAAGAATGACGTTGCCGAATGATTCCCCTCGCTCGGCATCAAGTGCGAAGCAGTCACTAGCCCAGTAGTAGCGCCGAAGCTTGTGATCATCGTCTACGCGGGCGATCAGATGGCAGTTTTCATTGCCTTCAAGTTTCAAAGATATGGACTGAGGCGCGCCGATAAGAATCATCTTGGTTGATGTTCCTTTGATCATTTGAGCGAGCTTGAGATATGAGCTTGACCACTTCCCATCATGGGGGGAGCCAACGCGAAGGATGACGTTGTCGCATGCAGCGATGTTCAACGAGTTCCTTGACTCTTCACGCTCTTCGGCCGTTGGTGGCCGGAATGTGTCGGTATCCTGACAGTTTCCAATGACAAACGGCGCCTTGTTGGATGGGAATCCTGAAAGTCGATACTGCATGGCTGCCCATTCACCAAGTACGGCCGTGCACCATTTTCCCGGCCACCATGCAAAGGTGCTGTCTTGGATTGCGAAAATGTTGTTGACGATAAGGTGCGGCGCGTGAGGCCCGAGGCTGCGAACAGTCTGCTGAAGTAGCTGAATTGCCGCGTGCTGGCCTGCGGAGTAGCTCGAGTAGTGGAAGTGGACTACGCTCACCTCTGCCCAGTCTAGATCCGTCAGGTTCTCGAGAATCTGGCCTTTTGATTGAAATACTGCACGCCTGGAGGGGGTGATGCCCTTCGTCGCGTGAATGATCGGATTGTATCCTAGGGCGATCCAGCACTCGCAAGAAGTAAGTGCACTGCGGCTGGTACCGCCGAGGCCGCTGTCGGAGAAGATCACGACGACGCTTCTGCTTTTCCTGTCCATCTATTCGTGCCGTTACTCTTTGTTAGGGACCAAGCTAGAATTAGCTGCGAACATAGAATGCCCAATGCTGCCACTGTGAAGCTGCCTGCGTAGCTTCCGATACTTACAATTACTAAGCCAGTAAAGACCGAGAGTCTTGTGAGACGTTGAACAGCCGCTTCCTGGTTTTTTGTGTACAGGCATGCAGACAATATTTGGCAGAGTAAGCTCAGGAGTGCTGCGCAAAATGTGGCCACATAAACAAAATTCTGGGAGGAGGCGTCAGCGTTGAAAAGCATCGGCGCAATCCAGAAGAGTGCAGGAGATGTTGCTGCTAAGAGCAGAAGCGCTAGTCTAAGTGGCTTATATGTCTTTTCCCAAATGGCCTGCCTTTCCGACGATGACTCTGCATGTCGTAGGTTCGGTACCAGTCTGGATGCTATGAGTGAGGTTATGATGTGGACGGGACTGGCCAGGCGTACGGCACTTGCATACAGGCCTGACAAGTGCGAGCCGAGGAATGCATTTATCAAGATTACATCTAGCTGCTGTAGCATGGTCCAAATATTGATAAGCCAATAATTGGAGCCCCCTCGCAGGGCATTCTTATGTAGACTCTTGAAGTTGTACTGGCCGAGAAAGCGGATGGCGCCGGCGAGCCAGGCAAGGGTAAAACATCCGCTAATAATCGCGAATTTGTCCCAGGTGGGCCGCAACACGCTTGCGGCAGCTATCGCGGCCAGAGGAAGCGCTCTCCGAAGCAGGGTGAAGATGTCTGCCTCCTTGTTCTTCTTTAGTCCATAAAGATATGATTGTGCGATATTGTTTTGTAGCTCAGCTGCCGTGAAAGCGGCAGCCGAGACCATTATCCAGCTAAGCGATCCCAGCGAAGTGGCGCTTGCAAGAAGCGTAGCGAGAAAGGCAGTGGCCGACAATACGATCGCTGCAGCAAGGTAGCTGCCACCGATGCTACTTTTGGGTTCAGTTATCTGCAATGCCCTGTTGGGGAGTCCAGCGCTAAGAAGTCCAATTAGGATGGCTCCAATTGCGCAGGTCGTAGAATAAATACCGAACTGCGCCAGATTGGCCGTTCTCGCCAAAAGTATTAGGAAAACTCCTTGGCAGGCAGCGGCAGCTACCCTTGAAAAAAGTGAAAAGCTCGCGCTGCCGTTACCAGAGGTCATGCTGATCAGTTACTCTTTGCTTTGCGTAATTGGGTAGCCATTGTCCCGGAGTACGACCTGTTTGGCTGCCAAGGTCCAGTCGCACTCAATCATTTCCTTTACCATGTCTTTCAGGGAAATCTGAGGCACCCATCCAAGGTCGGTTTTGGCCAATGTTGGGTCGCCCAGTAGGGTCTCAACTTCGGCTGGGCGGAAGTAGCGCGGATCGATTCTAACGATGACATCGCCAGCCGTTACTCCTGGTGCCCTATCGCCGGTCACCGATTGGACGATTGCGTGTTCAGTAGCGCCGGTTCCCATGAAGCTCAGTTCTATCCCAAGTTCTCTTGCAGCCATCTCAATGAACTGGCGGACGCTGTACTGCACCCCTGTCGCAATGACGTAGTCCTTCGGGGCATCCTGTTGAAGCATCATCCATTGCATACGCACATAGTCTTTCGCGTGACCCCAGTCGCGGAGTGCGTCTAGATTGCCCATAAAGAGGCAGCTCTCAAGCCCCTGCGCAATATTGGCAAGTCCACGGGTGATTTTTCGCGTTACGAATGTTTCGCCGCGGCGCGGGCTCTCGTGATTAAAGAGGATTCCATTGCATGCGTAGATTCCATATGACTCGCGATAGTTTACGGCAATCCAGTAAGCATAGAGTTTTGCTACACCATACGGGCTTCGTGGGTAGAAAGGGGTTGTCTCCGTCTGGGGTACTTGCTGAACTAGGCCGTAAAGTTCACTTGTAGAGGCTTGGTAGAAGCGCGTCTTATCAGTGAGTTTGAGGAATCGTATTGCCTCGAGGAGACGCAAGGTGCCAAGGGCATCCACGTCTGCTGTGTACTCGGGTGCTTCAAAGCTCACTGCCACGTGACTTTGTGCGCCGAGGTTGTACACCTCATCTGGTTGCACTTCTGCGATAATACGTGTCAGGTTGCTGCTATCCGTGAGGTCGCCGTAGTGGAGGTGCATGCGTGCCCCCGCTTCATGGGGATCTTGATAGATATGGTCCACGCGTTGCGTGTTGAACGATGATGCGCGCCTTTTGATGCCGTGAACTTCGTATCCTTTCTCAAGCAATAGCTCTGCGAGGTAGGATCCGTCTTGGCCGGTTATGCCAGTAATGAGTGCCCGTTTGGTCATGCTAGGTCCGTCTCTAGTTGGTGGAAACGCTGGATTCTTTCGGCGTTAGGATGGAAGTAAGATTGCTGTTGAAGCCGGCAAGAATCGCGTCTAGTCCGAGAGTGTGCTCCGCCTGATATCTAGCTGCGGCGCCTAACACTCTCCGTCTGTCAGGTTGGGAGCATAACTCACGAATTGCGCTTGCCATTGCGTGAGCATCGCCTGGCGGGACGACGACTCCGCTCTGAGCTAGCGCCTTTGCTACACCCGTGCCATGCGCTGCGGTTGCGACCACCGTACGCCCACTAGCAAGCATTCCTGTTAACTTTGATGGCATAACGAGGTCTGCCACGTCGGCTCGTTGTGGTAGTAAGTGTATGTCCGCTAGTCCCAGCCAATCATTAAGCTTGTCGATCGGTTGAAGCTCGAGAAAATGCACATTCGGGAGATCCGCGCAACTTTGTTCTAGCAGCGATCTCCCGGGGCCTTGCCCGCCAAAGACGAAGTGAAGTTGTTCCATGTCTTTCAGAGAGCGCGCGACTTGCTCCAGAATTTCAAGTCCCTGTTTAAGGCCCATGTTTCCAGAGTAAAGTGCCACTACTGCTGAGTCTGAAATATTAAGCAATCTCCGGTAAGGGCTTGAGTCGGAGAGAGGGCGTATTGCGCCAATGTCCACCCAGTTTGGAAAGAGTGTGCGTGAGCTTGCTTTGACACCCTTTGCGGATAGACGTGCAATCATCATATCGGATATTGTCGACACGCGATCAAATCGACGCATTATTGCGAGCTCAATTGCAAAGGCTATTTTGCGGCCGGCGTTCGCTCGAATCACGCCCATTTCCAATGCTGCGTCAAGCTCAAAATCTTGAATGTGCAGCCAGGTCTTGGCGCCCGTGACTTTTGCATAAAGCCAAGCTGCTGGAGCGCTCGCCATTGTCGGCGCGATGTTTACCACTACTTCGGCTCGGAAGAAGAGTGATGCGGCGAGTGCTGGGATACAAGTCAGGCCAAAGGACGCGAGGTGCAGCAGGCGCGTTAGGCCTCGAGGTTTGGCGGGGACCCAGATAGGGCAACGGAGAACCTCTGCTCCTGATATCCATTCGCGTGACCACCACCAACGACGATACCCGTTTGATATTTTCCATGACGGGTAGTATGGCGGAGCGGTAACTACGCGAACCGAATGGCCATTCGCCGCAAGCCAGGTGGCCATCTCGCCTGTATATTTGCCAGTGCCGATGTCCTCCGGGGCGTAGTTGATCCCAACAATCAGAACGCGAGCCATTCGTGGGCCTCTGGGTTTCTTAGGTGACGGCACTGGATGCTGGTCGGCAGTTTTTTTCCGCCCGTCCGCAACTCAAAATTGGCGGGGCGAGTGCTGCGTTGGAGTGGTCGCTGAGTCGGCCTCGCGCGCGTACTGGTAGCGCTTACTGGACTGCAATTCCTGCATAAGGTGGCAGTGCATTCAAGTGAGCGGATTTGCCTATAATCGAAATGGTCCTGGTCTGCGTCGGCTTCCTGCCTTGATGTGTTCAATAACATCTATCTGATCCTTCTGTACCATGGCGCGCAACTGCCACTGTCTGCTCAGCTTATCTACGCTGGTCTGGGCATCCGCGTGAGCTGGACCTCGAATCGCCACAGGGATTCCTGCAGGGCGCCTCGTGGCAATCTGTCATCATATCAAAGTTGCGTGAAGAGTGCGCTTGTGTGTTGCTGGCAGGGATTGCCAGACCTGCAGGGTCGTCCGAAAGGGCCGGGATGGGGTAGGCCTAGTCCGCGGCTCATGGCACACTTGCAGGCCCTCTCGTTGCTTGAGAGGGTTAGGAGCACGGAAGCAGCGGCGGCGCTTTGGTACCTCTCTGGTGCTGACAAGGTGAGGTCGATGGCTGCATTTGACGTTTCCGTGCGCGTGCACCTCTCCTCTGAAGCAAATTCATGACACCTGAATCTCGCATTTTCGTAGCAGGCCATCGTGGTCTTGTTGGTAGCGCAATAGTCCGTCGCCTGACCTCGCTAGGTTACCGGAACCTTATTCTTGCAAGTAGAGATGTCCTGGATCTTCGAGATCGTCAGTCAGTAGATGCTTTTTTCGAGCGTGAGAGGCCGGAAATTGTATTCTTGGCTGCAGCAAAAGTTGGCGGCATTCATGCGAATAGCACCTATCCCGCAGATTTTCTGTTTGAAAATTTACAGATTCAGAATAATGTTATAGATGGGGCGTATCGTTTCGGGGTTGAGAAGCTTGCGTTTCTTGGCTCCTCCTGTATTTATCCCAAGCATGCTGAGCAGCCCATTCGCGAAGAATCATTATTGACCGGTTCGCTCGAGGCGACGAATGAGTGGTACGCTGTGGCGAAAATTGCGGGAATTAAAATGTGTCAGGCATATAGGAGGCAGTATGGATTCAATGCCATAAGTCTGATGCCGACGAACCTATATGGCCCTGGTGATAATTTTGATCTCCAGAACTCTCACGTGCTTCCGGCTCTAATCCGAAAGTTCCACGATGCCAAGATCGCCGGGATTCCTGAGGTTGTCATGTGGGGATCCGGCACGCCTCGTCGCGAGTTTTTGCATGTGGACGACATGGCTGCTGCGTCTGTTTTCTTGGCTGAGACATACAGTGGTGAGGACATTGTTAATGTCGGGGTGGGGGAGGACATCAGCATTCTTGAGCTTGCTGAGCTTGTCCGCGCAGTTACGGGATTCTCCGGGCGTATCGTGAATGATCTGACTAAGCCTGATGGTACTCCCAGGAAATTGCTCGATGTCAGTCGACTGAGTGATCTGGGATGGAAGGCCAAGATCGGCCTGCGCGAAGGAGTTGCTGCCACCTATGAGTGGTTTTTGGAAAATCAGGGCTCGCTCCGAGAGGTATAACTCTTCGAGCTCATGGGTCTTGAATTATGACTTCGGGCGGCATCCTTGCGGATGCCGCCCGTTTGCACATCAAGATAGTTACTTTTCGATGGCGTTTAGGTTGTCGAAGAAAAAGCCAGGATCTCTTTCTGAAGTCGCTTGATAGAGGCTGTAGCTTCGGGAGAGTCGAGCTCCGCCATCGCGATATAGCGGATTCCATAGGAAGTTTGCTCGCGCCCGTGTGGATCTGGGTAGCATGAAGTCAAATGGAACGGAGACGTATATCCCCTTGTCGAAACTGCCTTCGCCGAAGTCCTGAGAAGAGACATTTGTTTTGGTTGCGTACGCGCCCATTGACACGCCATTGCTGAACGCGCGCGACAATGAAACTGTTGCGCCCCAGTCTTTCGCCAGGTAGCGGCCTGCACTTGTTGAAAATATAATCTTTCTTTCGTTGCCCAGCTGGTAATAGAAGGTGGCGTGACCTGTGGCGACGCTGTAATCCCTGAAGCTCAGTCTTTGATCGAAATCGCGTTGCTTTACCCAGTTCATCTCGGCGCCGATCGCCCATCGTTCACCGAGCGGCCTGTAGATTACTTCAGCCCCAAGGCCGCCATACATCGATTCAAAAAGACCCGCGTAGGCCATTCCGTACAAGTCGCTTCCGAGCTGCCGCGTGCTAGTAATTTGGAGGTTGGGGAGCGTAAGGTCGGCGGTCGTCAGATACTGTCGCACGTTTGTTCTGACGCGCGGGAGATTGCTGGGCGCGTCATAACGAAACTTGTTGTAATTATTGTACGCGTTATAGCTGGCTGTTCCGCTCAGCCAGGTGTTCCTCGTGAAATAGAATGTGGATGAATAAGTCCCTGCGATCTGGAATAGAATGAATCCATCCGGGCCACCTAGGGACTGTTGGTAGCCTATATTAAATCCGCCATCAAATCGGTGGATGGGAGTCGTATATACATTCGTCCGTCGTTGCTGCGCAGGCGGAGCTTGCTCGATGTGGCCTGCTAGCTGATTGAGTTCGATTCGATGGTCGAGATAATCATGGAATGCGCTTAGTTCCATGCTGGTTTCTACGATTGGAAGCCCCAGGCGAGTGTTCTGTATCGTGATCCAGTTGATGTCTGAAGGAAGGCTTTGGGCGACAATGCGCGAGGCTCTGCCGAGACCTTGTGCGGGATAGAAGAATTTTCGTTGTTCGCCGGAAATGATAAGTTCCGAGCCGCGTCGGCTTATCTCGCCTACGCGCAATCCTGCGTTATCGCTTAGCTGCTCTGTGATGCGATTCCAATCAATGCCGACATCCGGCGGTGTTCCTGCTGTTGCACGCGCGCCGGTGCCCCCGTCTATCGGAAGCGGGTCTAGTAGCTTGGGCATTGCTGTTGCATTGGCTAGGTTTGCGTGAACGGTTATACCGAACATGGCAGTATCACCTCGCTCCCAACCGAGGTGAAGCTGAACGTTCTTGTTCAGTGCGTAACTCGCACCAATATTGATTGGGCTTCTCTGGCGAAAATTGTTCTGCTGCGGCTCATGCTTGTAGTCATTGCCGTCGTACTCAACTTTAATCTGAAGCGGATCCCAAGGGGTTTGATACGCGATGCCACCGAATACACCAACGGGGCCTTGGAATACGCTTTTACTGTTCAGCTTTCCCGCCTGTACACCAGATCGCCTTTCCTCGAACCTGTCATCAATGGCGGCCAAGGGGTTTCTGAAGTCGCCCCTATTACCGATATAGCCAGTTGCCAATCCCAGGCTGGCGTCAAAATCGCCAATACGCTTACTTGCGACGACGTATTCGCTAGAAAAGAGTCCGGTGCCGCCAATGTCGCGAAAGCCTGCTGCAACTTCTGGTACCCAACGGGACTCCCGGAGAAGGCGGAGTTTGAGGTCGATTGACTTGTCTTTGTTGCTCTGATTGCCGCTCAACCATTCCGGTCCGTATCGTCGGTTGGAAACGGAAACGTAGCGAAAGGCTCCCTCTAGCCAGGGGAGTGGCTGAAGAACAACGTTGTATCGGCTGTTAGGGGTGGTGTAGCTTGCGGTAAAGCTTAGCTCTCCCTCATCAGCCATTCTTGCAGTTGGGGTCTGCAGTAGCCCGATGCCACCCCAGTCGCTCGCTGTCGGTGCTGGGGGCGTCTGCGCATGTAGTGCAGTGCTGATGCTGATGCTTATGAGCGCGATGCTCGTGCGCGTAAAGGGTGGGCGGCGGTGCTGCATTAGTGGCTGGCTCTGGGTGCCGTAAGCACCTGGGTGGCGAGGAAGCTGGCTGCTTCTTCATTGATGTCAGGGGCGATCGAGCTAATCTGGTGTTCGTCCAATGGAACGAAGACTATGGCTCCTGGTGCAAGATGTGCAGGGGCGTCCTGGTTCCATAGGGCAATACCCAGCTTCTGTACGCGGCCGTCTGGCTGGATCAAGTACAGGTAGTCTCGACTGGCCGCTCGGCGGAGAGCTTCGCAACTGTTTCGGTAGGAGAGTGCGTCGCGGAGGAAGCTGTGTCGGAGCGTGCAGGGGCGAGTCACTGCGCCTGTTACCGTCACAGTCTCAGGGCGCGTGGGGTAGACAAGTTTGTCCCCGTCTAGCGCAGGGCGATCCTTTTGCGGGTTTGCCTCGAGCGCGCGTGGATCAAGCAATTGCACTTCACGACCAGTAATAGGTAGATCGGCGATTTGGTCGCTAAGCGCGCGTGCAGCATTTGCAAGATCCGCTGACTCTCGTTGTCCGGCGACGATCTCCAGGTCGAACAGTAGCCCGGCCTTTAGGCGAGTCTGCGACGGTGTGGCGCGTTGGCGCAGCAGGGCGGCACCCAGAAGATACGCATCTGAGGTGGGAGTAGCGCCCAGTGCGGCGACGCTCAGGCGACTTCCGGCTGGGATTGCTTGGCTGCCGCCGGTGCGGACATGACCGCTGACGTCTACGTGAATGGGCGCAGCGGCACTGGCGCCGTAGCCCATGCCTATGCCAAGCATGAGCGCTGTCAATCGCAGCATCATTGGGCTTTCAGATCCTGCGAATAGGGCTTGAGCTGAATGATTTCCAAGCTGGTGTCGGGTGCAATGGCTTGCACGCTCTTCCAGATGAAGCCATTGGAAGGGTCTACCCAGTAGTCGTTGTTGCGGCTCCAGCCGCTGCCACGCAGTTGCTCGCGAACATGAAACAATTCTCTTGATTTGCCAAGAATTTCAACGTTCTCGCGGCCCAGGGTGTTCAACGTGCCTGTGACTTCCATGCCGAAGCGGTAGCCGGGCATCACGTCGTAGCGCCGTTGTACCGTTGTCCCATTCGGTACCTGATGGAGTGCCCGGAACGGGGACGCGCCCTCAATATTCATCCTCTGTAGCTCTGGCACGCCGCGATAGGTGCCGACGACCAAGCCATCGGTCAGATAAACGATGCTGCGATCAGCGCTGTACCACGCGCGGCGTTCACCGTCGACGTTACCCAGCACAAGTACTGCGCCGCCGGTGGGGCCGGTGACCTTGATCTGCGGATAGCGTGTCGCCGCAACCTCGGCTGCAGTCGGTTCTACATCGGGCTTGCCCTGAATGGCTAGCTGTACCGTCTTGATGCTAGTGCGACCGACTACGCCGCAGCCCGCCATCATCAGAACGGTCAATGCAGCCAGCAACCAAGCGGGCTGGAGTCCAGCGAAACGGGCAAGACTGGCCAAAGCGCTCCCGCGCATGGTGAACCTCGTCAATTGTCCAAGTCGTTCTTGACGCTGGCGGCGTTGTTGATGATCGCGGTGAACGGCAGCAACTGGTTCACGAACCGGCTCCACCGCGTGACACCTGCGGCGCCGACGAAGACGACATCGCCAGGCTGCAGGCTGAACTGGCTTGCTACGGCGAATGCTGCCGGCGAGCGTGCTTCGAGATGGAACACCTGAGATGGCGTGTTCTGCAGATCATTGGAGCCGCGAATAACATACACGGCGTTGCCGTTGGAAGTGGTCTGCAAGAGCCCGCGGGCGCGGCCCAAGGCCTGGCTGAGGGAGATGTCGCCCGTCTTGAAGCTCAGTGCGCCGGGCTGATTGACCTCTCCGACCACGAACACTTCCTTGCGATCCAGGTAAGGTACGTAGATATGATCGCCGGCGGCCAAAAATACGTTGGTGTCGCCACCACCGTTGCGGCCCAGGCGATCCAGGTCGATGGTGTAGGTGGTGCCATCGCGCGTGAGGCGTACGCCAGACAGGTCTGCTTGGTTCGGGTCAAGGCCTGCTTGGCTAATGGCATCGCCCAACGTCAGGGGCACGACCGTGAGGGGCACTGTAGCGGGCTGACGCGAGGCGCCGGTAACCCACACGCGCTGACTCGCATACGTCAGCAGCGAGACATCGACCTGCGGTGCCTCAATGTAGCGCGCGAGCTTGGAGGTCAGCTCTTCGCGGAGTTCGCCAGGGGTCTTGCCTGCCGCAGTGATCTTGCCGATGTAAGGGTAGAACAGAGACCCATCGGTCTGCACCGGGCGGCCGGCGGCATTGAGCTGCTGCTGCGCACCGGCCGGCACTGTCAGTTCGGGATGATCCCAAACCGTTATGTAGAGGACGTCACCGGCGCCAATGCGGTAGGGGGCGGGCTGGAACTGCGTTAACGCAGTCGGCAGCGCTGGCGTAGTGTCCGATGCGCGATCCATTGCGATCAGCTTCGGCGTGATGGGAATCAACTCGATTTGATCGTTTCCGAGGGGCTGGTCGTCGCGGGCCAGTACGCTTGAGCGCATATGCTGGCCAGGAGCCCACATGCAGCCTGACAGGGTAAAGGCGATTGCCGTCATGGCAACGAGACGCTTGCAGTCCATCGAGAATTCATCCTGGCCCTGACGGGCATGAAAAAACCCCCGCCGAACTGACGCCCGGCGGGGGCGGGGGTACATCTTCGGTCGACCGATCAGTTGGTGCCGGTGGTGCCGGTGGTACCCGTCGTGCCGGTGGTGCCGGTCGGCGGGGTGGTGCCACCGCCATTGTTGTTACCCGCATCGTCCTTGCTGCTGTCGCTGGCAACGCTGTAGACAACAGCGGCGGCAGCAACACCCATGCCAACGGTCGCAACCGTGGTCAGGGTGCCAGTGGCGGCAGCGCCGGCGCCTTCAGCACCGGCAGCAACTTCGGCGGCCGGCTGGGCAGCCGGGGCTTCCTGAGCGAATACCGGGGAGGACAGACCCAGCAGGGCCAGAGCGGCAATCATCTTCTTCATCTACGGGGTCTCCTACTCCGTGAGGGAAATTTCCGCAGCCATCGTCGCCAATTGGAGGGTGTTATGTCAAGAAATCTGAATGTCGGCATTACGAACTGTGACGTTGCATGACTTCCGTACGCCCTGAGAGCCACTTCGCGAGTTCCACGACCAGCTGATGGGTCTGCATCTGCGGCGCAGCCGTTGGAAGCACGAGCCCCGCGACCAAAGCGGCAGCGAGAATCCACGCATGCGGCCTCGCTGGAAGGGGGCTGGATCGCAGACTCCACGCCGCTGCGCTCAAGCCCAGGGTCAGGCCTGCGACCACCTCCGAGAGACTGTGGGCATGCAATGGAATGCGGGACGAGCCAATCAGCAGTGCCAGGATTGCCCCTGCAGCAAAGCCCGCAGTTCTCGCTGGTCTTGTGGTTCCCGCCAACAGGGCCCCGGCCACCGGATAGATAGCGCTGGACATCGCGGCATGCCCTGAAAACCCGGTGAAATCGATGCTGGCCATGCCCAGGCCCCAGCCCATGTAGGCAAGCTTGCTTGCGAGGGTCAGCGCCGCCGTGAAGGCAATAGCCGTCAGTGCACGCCACTTGAATGCCGAGCGAGGAAGGCTGATCAGCAGGATGGCGATCATGGGCAGCAGCCAGCGGCTGTCACCCAGGCTCGATAGCAGTTTCCAGACGTCAGGCATCTGATTTTGAATGGGTAGGGGCAGGGGATCATAGCGACACCAGCTCCGTTCCACTGCCTCCCACGCTTGGTCCATTCAGCCAGACGAGGTATCCTTTCCCGCTGCCAATGGCCCCGTAGCTCAGCTGGATAGAGCGTCCCCCTCCTAAGGGGAAGGTCGCCCGTTCGAATCGGGCCGGGGTCACCACCCGCCACACTGCACGGCAACCGCTCTCCGGGCTTCTACAACAGCCTCAGCCCGCCCAGCACCGCCGCCACCTCCTCGCGCTCGCCACCACGCAGCCCCTGCAACGGCAACGGCATGCAGTTCTCGCCGCACAGCCCCAGCAGGGTCGCCGCGCAGGCCATGACGCGAATCCCGCCAAACCGGTCATACAACGACCACAGCGGCGCCAGTCGCGCAGAGAGGGCAATGGCGCCCTCGGCATCGCTGTTTCCCACGGCCCGCACGATCTGCAGCGCAACCTCGGGGAACAGTCCGGCTGTCACCAAATACCAGCCATCGCACCCCGCCAGCAGTCCACGCACCGCCGAGGTGTCACCACTGACGCCCAGCGTCACATGCGCAGGAACGCACGCACGGAGTGCAGCAACGCGCGCGGCCACCTCAACCGGATCATCAGCAAGGCGCGGGATCTTGATCGAGGCGATGTTGGGCAGTGCGGCGATCCGGCCATGCAGCGCATCGGTGAAGCGGAAATGCGTGGTGCCCGGATTGTCGTAGACGCAGATCGGTGTGCGCACCGCAGCGCATACGGTTTCGAACAGCGCTTGCACCTCATGATCCTTCAGGGGCTGGTAGGACACCGGGGCTAGCAGCAGGCCAGCAGCACCCGCATCCTCCGCATCCAGCGCTAGTTCCAGCACATCCCGGGTACGCAGTGCACCGATGCCGGCGTTCACCGGTACGCCCTCGGCATGCGCGAGTGCTTCGCGCAGCACCCGCTTGCGCTCGGGCTTTTCAAGATAGGCGTAGCTGCCCGTAGAGCCCAGGACGCCCATTGAATCAACACCGGAATCAGCCAGGCGCTCGATCAGTTGCGCAAATGCCCGAAAGTCGATGCCGGCTTCAGAGAGCGGGGTCAGGGGAAACGCGCTGAGGCCATTGAACATGGGATCTCCCGGGACTGGGATGGGTTGGGTGCCACCGCGCCTGGGGCGTGACGACTGGACGTCTGGAATTGTTTATTGTCCTATGACAAAGCTCAAGTGCGGCCATGCAGCGTGTCTATCCGGTGCAAATGGCGCACCATGAATGTCATGGAACCCAACCTTCGCCCCGTCCAGCCTTCGAACTACGCCACCGTCGCCAGCTGGCCCGAATCCGCCGGGGCCACCCAGCGCTGGGCAGGCCCGGGTGTGCCGTTTCCACTACCGCCGGAGCGGTTCGCGCAGGTGCTTGAGCTCGAGGTGCGCCCGGGCTGGGCGCTGCTGGACGAGCAGGGTGTTTGTGTTGGATTCGGTCAGTACTGGATGACCGGCGCCGGCACCGCGCACCTGGGCCGCATCATTGTTTCCCCACTGGCACGCGGGCGCGGCCTTGGCCGGCTGCTCGTTCAGTCCTTGAGTGCACAGGCGCTGCGCGAAAGCGGTATCCAACGCCTCACTCTGCGCGTCTACCGTGACAACACGGCCGCCGTGGCCCTGTACCGCGATCTCGGTTTCCTGCAGGTTGAAGCGTCCTCAACGCCGGAACTTCTGTTCATGCAGCGCACGTCGGGCTGAATCCTGTTCAAGCAGGTGTGGCGGCCTGCAGGGCACACCATTGCTCCCGGGTGATGCGGCTGATGTGCTCGGTACGGTAGTCGCCAAGGAAGCTGTTGAACTTGTTCACTTCGGTATGGTGATGCTGGAAACCGCATTTGCTCTGCGCGGTGAGTGATTGGAGGTTGTCAGCGAAGTAGCCGCACCACAGCGCTTCCAGCTCCAGCTGCAGGAATGCATGCCGCATCACTTCGCGCACCGCTTCGGGTACCAAGCCGCGGCCCCAGTACGGTACGCCGATCCAGTAGGCGATCTCGCCTTCGCGGTCGCTGATCTCGAAGTTGCTGTCAGCGCCGATCAGGATGCCGACACAGCCGATGGCGCGGCCGTCTTCGCGGTTCTGCAGTGCGTAGACCTCCGGCTGGTTGAAGACGGTGCGGATGATTTCGGTACTTTCCTCGACATTGGTGTGCACCGGCCAACCGGCGATCGGACCCACGCGCGGGTCGCGGGCGTACTCGTACAGATCGGCGGCGTCGGTGTCTCGCCAGGGGCGAAGAATCAAGCGTTCGGTGTACAGCTGCATTTGGATTCCAAGGAGACAAAGTGAGCGCACAGGCTAGGTCGCCAGGCGCGGCCGGCCCAGAGCGGGACCTTGATGGTTTCGGTACTTTTCACAACTGATGGTCGAGCCCGGGTATGCTGGGGCCTGGAATACAGCCGGATCGGCCCATGGACCGCGTACCGCAGCTTCTGGACCAGGACGAATCCATGCGACTGGAGGTCAGCACGTTGGCCGAAGGGCAGGGCGTCCCGTTGTCGTTCGGTCACGCCTATCTGGCGGTGCTGGTATGCGTATCGGGGCGCGCGCGCTTTGCACTGAATTTCCGCGAAGTAGCGGTGCAGCGTCATGATGTGCTGGTGCTGGCAGAGGACACGCTGGCGCTGCTGCGGCATCGCTCGCGCGGCTTCCTGGCGATGGTCTGCCTGATGCCCAAAGCGCTGGCATCGGAGGTGGCCTATGTGTTGCCCAATGCGCTGTTCCAGTTCCTGCACGAACAGCCGCACTGCCGGCCGCCACCGTTGGATGTGCCGTTGCTGCAGGGATGGTTGCAGCTGATGATGGACGCGCAGCACAACGGTGGACGGCATCGCCACGTGATGCTGCGCAATCTACTGCAGAGTTTCTTCCTGAAGATGGCCACGTTGCTGCCGAAGCAGAAGCGGGCGCCCGCGCAGGTCAGCCGACGCGAGCGCCTGGCCTGGAGCTTCTGGGAGCTGGTCGGGCAGCGCAGCACGCGCCAACGTGACGTGCAGTCCTACGCCGAGGCGCTGTGCATCACCCCGTTCTATCTTTCGCAGCTGACCCGCGAGTGCTTCGACGAGACGCCGAAGGCGTTGATCGACCGTCAGGTGGTGCTGGAGATCAAGGCACTGCTCACCTACAGCGAATTGCCGATCGGTCGCATCGCCGAGCGCCTGTGTTTCGAGGATGCGTCCTACCTGTGTCGCTACTTCCGGCGGCATACCGGTCAATCGCTGACTGGCTACCGCCGGGCGGGGCAGGGCGGCACTAATGTGATACGAACAGCGGCGCCGGTACTTCGGCGAGCAGATCCTCGGTGACTCCGCCGAGCACGCGCTCGACCACCCGGCTGCGGCTGTAAGGGCCCAGCACCAGCAGGTCTGCGTCGGCATCGAGTACGTGCTGGCGGATGGCTGCGGCAACGCCGCCCTGGCTCGAGCTGATCGTCTGGATCTCCACTTCAACGCCATGCCGCGATAGATGCTGGGCCATCTCTGCGCCGGGTGTGGCCTCGGCCTTGGGCGTGTCGACCATCAGCAGGTGCACCGCTTGTGCACGTGCGAGCAGGGGCAGCGCATCGGCCACCGCGCGACGTGCCTGCTTGCTGGCATTCCAGGCCACCACAATGCGATGGCCTACCTGATCGCCTTGCCAATGCGGCGGCACCAGCAGCATCGGCACGCCGGTCTGGCGCAGCGTGCCCAGCGGGTGCCAGCCAGAAGGGGCGCCGGGCGTGCGCGGATAGCCGGCGATGATCAGGTCGCAGTACAGCGACTGCAGGGCCAGGTCGGCGCCGCCCAGATAGTCCGAGACGATGCGCAGTTCGGTGCTGATCTGCAGCGGCTCGGACACGGCACGCAGGTTCTGCATCAGCTGTGCGGTGCAGGCGGCATCCGCGCGCGCCTCATGGTCGAGTGCGGCGGCGATGCCGGCGCCGCGCGCGAAGCCGTTGGCGATGTCGGTGGGATGCTGGGCGGTGGAGACTGCGACCAGATGCGCCTGCTGCGCCTGCGCCAGATGGGCGGCGATGTTGAGAACGCGGTTCCCGGTGTCGCTGGCGTCGAACAGTACAGCGATATCGCGTAGTGGATGCAGCATGGCGTTGTCTCCTTCGATGCCTGTGACGCGTTCCCTGTCGCGCACCGACCCGGGCGCACCGGACGCACACCCGTTTTAGCGCATTGGTGATTCGGATGAATCATCCGTGATTCAGTTTATTAATTGATGATTCATGCTAGCGTGAGGGTGAACCCACACCTCAGCGCTTTCATGCGACCTGCCGCAGCACGCACCCGCCGCGACCTGCACCACGCCCTGGCAGCCACCCTGGTCAGCCATCCGCGCTGCACGCTCAGCGAACTGGCGCAGGGGGCAGGCATCAGCCGGGCCACGCTGTATCGGTTTGCACCAACACGTGAAGCGATAGACGAAGCACTGTTCGCCGCAGGCTTCGAGCGTCTGGAAGCGGCGGCGGTCTGGTTCGACGAGGGCGGTGATGCACGCCACGTGCTGGAGCAGGTCACCGCCACGCTGCTGGCGGACTGGGAACTGGTGACGCTGCTGTTCGCGCGGATGATGGAAGAGCAGCAGCGCCAGGGCGACCTGCATCTGCTGCCGGAGCGCTGGGCGCCGATCGGCGAGCGCTTCGAGGCCTTTTTCCTGCGTGGTCAGGCGGCCGGAGAGTTCAACGTCGGTTTCACCGCAGTGTGGCTCGCGGACTTCTACTGGACCTGTTTCTACGGCATCACCTGGTCACTCGCACGTGGTCGGCTGGCGCCGGCCGCGGCGGCCTCCACGCTGCTCGCGTCGTTCCAGCGGGGGGCGATGAAGGATTGACCGCAGGGGCTTGCGGCCGGGGCGCCGTGGCTTACGCCTGCTTCAACAACTGCACCAGCTGGCGCAGCCGATACGGCTTGGGCAGGAACTCCACCTGTTCCGGCAGCGGCGGCAGCTGCGAGCGCGCATAACCGGACGACAGGATCATCCGCGCCTGCGGTTGTTCGCGCGCCACATGCTCGCTCAGCTCGATGCCGGACATGCCGTTGGGCATGCTGACGTCGCTGAACACCACGTCGAAACGTGCTTCGCCCTTCAGCAGGGCGGCGGCCTCATGCGCGTCGGCGGTCGTGGCCACGTCGATGCCGAGGTCGCGCAGGGCCAGGCCGATCATTTCACGCAGATCGGTCTGGTCTTCCACCATCAATACGCGGATCGGGTCATCGGTCATCGGCAGGGTCCTCCATTGCGGGGAGCAGCAGGCTGACCGTGGTGCCGACACCGGGCGTGGTGGACACGTCGACGAAGCCGCCGCTCTGGGTAGTGAATCCGAACACCTGGCTCAGGCCCAGGCCGCTGCCTTTGCCGATGTCCTTGGTGGTGAAGAACGGCTCGGTCGCCCGTTCGGCGATGTCGGCCGCCATGCCGTGGCCTTCATCGCAGACGCTGAGGGTGACATAGCCACGTTGCAGCGTGGAGTCCGCATCCGGGTCGAGGCGATGCTCCAGCGCGGTGCCGATCAGGATGCGGCCGCCTTCAAGGGTAGCATCCGCGGCATTGGCGACCAGATTGGCCAGCGCCGTCTGCAGCTGCAGCGCATCGGTGTTGATGGCAGGCAGGCCCGGCGCCAGTTGGGCATCCAGCACCACCGTGGGCGGGCAGGCGCGTTGCAGGTCCGGCAGCCATTGCCGTATCAGCGCATTGATATCCAGTGGTTCGCGGATCAGGGTCTGGCCGGTGCTGAAGGCCAACAGCTGACGGGTCAGCAGCGCACCACGATCGGTCGCAGTCTGCGCCGCATCAAGCAGCTCGGCGGCGCGTGCATCGTCACCGTTCACGCGCAGCGACAGCAGGTCCAGCGCGTTGCCGATGGTGGTCAGCAGGTTGTTGAACTCGTGCGACAGCCCGCGGCTGAGCCGGCCGACGGTCTCGAACTGCTGGGTATTGCGCAGTGCACGCTGGGCATCGCGCAGCAGCCGCTGTGCCTGCCACTGCTCGGTGATGTCGCGTGTGATCTTGACGAAGCCGAGCAGCTCGCCCGCTTCGACCACCGGCTCGATGACCACGCTGGCTCGGAACGACGAGCCATCACGGCGAACCCGCCAACCTTCACTGGCGACATGGCCATGTTGCGCCGCGAGGCGGAGCAGGCGCTGCGGTTCGCCGGCTTCGCGTTCGGCAGCCAGATAGAAACGGCCAAAGTGCGTGCCCACCACGTCATCGGCTGAATAGCCCTTGATGCGCTCGGCACCCGGGTTCCAGCTGCAGACGACGCCATCAGGATCAAGCAGGTACAGCGCATGGTCGCGCACGCTGTCGATCAGCAGTCGCAGTTGGCGGGAAGGGTCCGTCAGCACGGACGTCGTAGAAGCAGCTGCGTCCACGTGGAAATGAGCATTACCCCTGGGAGGGACGTGAAGCTAGGCAGTGCAGTGTGAAGGGTGCGTGCAGGCGCGGCACGTGCCAATGGTCCTGTGCGGCTGAATGCGACACAGAGTACCATCACCCACCCTCTGTGTTCTGGAACCGACCTGCATGCGTCCTGGTGCGACTACGCGTGACCGCTGGATCTGGATGACCTCCGCCGTACTGCTGGCAGCGACCATCGCGTTGGAACTGGTGGTTCCGCTGGGCTATGCCGTTTGGCTGGCGTACTTCCTCGCTGTTGGCGTCACGCTGTTCCAGCGCAGTGCGCGCGCGCCGTTCATCGTGGCCGTCGTCGCCTGCGTCCTGTTGATCATTGGCTACAACGTCGCTCCGGCCAGCTCCAACTCGGCGTTCTCGTTCGTCAACCGAAGCATCGGTGGCTGTGCGTTCCTGATGATCGCGTTGATCGTCTCCCGCGCCATCCAGGCGCGGCGCGAAGCGATGCGGGCGCTGTGGCTGCAGGAAGCCGAGAACGCGGTGGCGATGAGCCTGCGCGGTGACCTGGGTCCGGAGCAGATCGCCGAGGCCGCGGCAACCAGCCTGGGGGCCCAGCTGCAGGCGGATGTCGCCGCCGTCTACCGCCTGGAAGGCGGGCGGCTGCAGCTGACCGGCGGGCTGGCATTGCCGTCCGGCATGCCGGCGTCGCTGGCATTGCAGGAGGGCGTGGCCGGGCAGGTGGCGCGGGATGAACGCATCCGCCACCTGCACGGGGGCGACGATGCGGTGCTTGAACTTCAGACCAGCCTGGGGCGCTTGCCGGTGCGCGAGCGCATCCTGGCGCCGATCAGCAGCGATGGTGCGGTCGTGGGCATCATTGAGCTGGGACGCACCCGTGCCGGCGAACAGGATCGACTCGATGTCGAGCTGCTGGAGCGATGTTCAGAGACCATCGGCATGGCGCTGCGGGCCTCCCTGCTGCGCGCGCAGCTGGTTGTTCTGCTGGAAGAGTCGCAGCGCCAGGGCGAGGAACTGCAGGCCCAGCAGGAAGAGCTGCGCGTGGCCAATGAGGAACTGGAAGAGCAGAGCCGCAGCCTGCTGCAGTCGCAGAGCCATCTGGAAGAACAGCAGGCCGAGCTGGAACAGAGCAACGTCCAGCTGGAAGAGCGAACCCACGAGCTGGAGGCGCAGAAGCAGGCGCTGCTGGTCGCGCAGAGCCAGCTGGTGCGCAACAGCAACGAGCTGGCCGCTACCTCGCGCTACAAGTCCGAATTCCTGGCCAATATGTCGCACGAGCTACGCACGCCGCTGAACAGCTCGCTGATCCTGGCCAAGCTGCTGGCCGACAACAAGGACGGCACGCTCACCGAAGAACAGGTGAAGTATGCGCGCGCGATCCTTTCGTCCAACAACGACCTGCTGGCGTTGATCAACGACATCCTGGACCTGTCGCGCATCGAGGCCGGCCACGTCGAGCTGGCCGATGAAGTGGTGGTGACGGACAGCGTGCTGCAGCGCCTGCGCGAGACCTTCGAGCCGATGGCGCGGCAGAAGGGCCTGGTGCTGCAGATCGAGGCCGATGCGCTGGCGCCGAGCCAGCTGGTGGTCGACAGCCAGCGCCTGCAGCAGATCCTGAAGAACCTGCTGGCCAATGCGGTGAAGTTCACCGAGCATGGAAAGGTCAGCCTGCACGTGCGTGCGGGCGGCCAGGGCCGCATCCGGTTCGAGGTCTGCGACAGCGGTATCGGCATTGCCCGAGAGCAGCTGCAGGTCATCTTCGAGGCATTCCGCCAGGCCGATGGCAGCACCCGCCGCCGCTACGGTGGCACCGGCCTGGGGCTGTCGATCTCGCGCGATCTGGCCGAGCGCATGGGCGGCAGCATCCAGGTCGACAGTGAACCGGGCCGCGGCAGCTGCTTCATCCTGGAACTGCCGTTGCAGGGTGCGCCCGCATCGAACGCCACTGACAACTCCGTGGCGCCCGTGGCGGCGCCGGCCATGGCCGCTGTGCCGGCGATGCCGGTACCTGCAACGGCTGCGGTGGCGCCGACCACGACGGTGCCCAGCGTGGCCGATGACCGCGGTCGTCGCCAACGCGCTGGCCGCTTGATCCTGGCCGTTGAGGACGACGCCACGTTCGCCGAAGCGCTGGTGGCCCTGGCCCATGAACTGGACTTTGACTGCGTGGTGGCCGGAACCGCCGAAGAGGCGCTGACCCTGGCCAGCGAACTGCGCCCGAACGGCATCCTGCTCGATATCGGCTTGCCGGACGTGTCCGGCCTGAGCGTGCTGGAGCGGCTGAAGCGTAACCCCGATACCCGGCATATCCCGGTGCACGTGGTCTCGGCGATGGACCGCAGCCAGGTGGCGCGCGAGCTGGGCGCGATTGGTTTCGCGATCAAGCCGACCACGCGCGAGCGTCTGGTGTCGGCCATCGAGCAGCTGGAGCAGACCAGCCAGCGCGACGTGCGGCGTCTGCTGATCGTCGAGGACGACAGTGAGCTGCGCCACAACCTGGAACTGCTGCTGGGCCGTGATCAGCTGCAGATTGTCGCGGTGGGCACTCTGGCCGGTGCGCTGGAGCAGCTCAGCACGGTCACGTTCGACTGCATGGTGATGGACCTGTCGCTGCCCGACGGCAGCGGCTACGACCTGCTCGAGCACATGGCCGGCAACGATGACGTCGGCTTCCCGCCGGTGATCGTCTATACCGGTCGCGCGCTCGGCCGCGAGGAAGAGCAGCGCCTGCGCCGCTATTCAAAGAGCATCATCATCAAGGGCGCCCGTTCGCCTGAGCGCCTGCTGGATGAAGTGACCCTGTTCCTGCACAGCGTCGAGGCCAGCCTGCCGACCGACCAGCAGCGCCTGCTGCGCGAGGCGCGCCGTCGCGACACCGTGCTCGATGGACGCACCGTGCTGCTGGCCGAGGATGACGTGCGCAACATCTTCGCGCTGTCCAGCGTGCTCGAGCCGCTGGGCGTGACGCTGGAGATCGCGCGCAACGGCCAGGAAGCGGTGGATCGCCTGGCCGAGCGCGACGTCGACCTGGTGCTGATGGACATCATGATGCCGGAGAAGGATGGCCTGGCCGCGATGCGCGAGATCCGCGCGCAGCGTCACCTGCAGGACCTGCCGATCATCGCGCTGACCGCCAAGGCGATGCCCGATGATCGTGAGCGCTGCCTGCAGGCCGGTGCCAACGACTACATCGCCAAGCCCATCGACGTCGACAAGCTGGTCTCGCTGTGCCGGGTCTGGTGCTCGCGGCAATGAACGAACAGGCCCTGTTCGACCTGGAACTGAAGGTCCTGCTGGAGGCGCTGTACCAGCGTTACCACTACGATTTCCGCAGTTATGCGGTGTCATCGCTGCGCCGGCGCATGCGTCAGGCGATGCAGCGCTATGAGTGCGAACGGCTGGTCGACCTGCAGTACCGGCTGCTGCACGAGCCGGAACTGTTCGCCCAGGCCATGCAGTTCTTCACCGTGCAGGTCTCGGAGATGTTCCGTGACCCCGCGTACTTCCGTGAGCTGCGCGAGCAGGTGGTGCCGGTACTGCGCACCTATCCCTCGGTGAAGTTGTGGGTGGCCGGTTGCAGCACCGGCGAGGAAGTGTGGTCGCTGGCGATCCTGCTGCACGAGGAAGGCTTGCTTGATCGCAGCATCGTCTATGCCACCGACATCAATCCGGCCGCGCTGGCCACTGCCGAGGCGGGTGCCTATGGCATTGACCGGATGGCCCAGTTCAGCCGCAACTATCTGGCGGCCGGCGGCACGGCGTCGCTGTCCGACTATTACGCCACGGCGTACGACGGTGCGGTGTTCGACCGCCAGCTGCGCCGCAACGTGGTGTTCGCCGACCACAGCCTGGCCACCGATACCGTGTTCTCTGAAGTGCACCTGGTGTCGTGCCGCAATGTGCTGATCTATTTCAACCGCGATCTGCAGGACCGCGCGGTGGGCCTGTTCCGTGAGGCGCTGGTGCATCGAGGCTTCCTTGGCCTGGGCAGCAAGGAGTCGCTGCAGTTCGGGTGCCACCATGACGCCTTCGAGGTCTGTTCGCGCGAGCACCGCCTGTACCGGAAGGTGGCCTGATGACGCTGCAGGCGCGTCCAGCCGTGCTGGTGATCGGCGCGTCCGCCGGTGGCGTGGCCGCCCTGCAGGCGGTGCTTGGTGCACTGCCGGGCACGCTGCCGGTACCGGTGCTGGCCGTGCTGCACCTGCCGCGTGACCGTACCAGCCGCATCGCCGAGGTGCTGGCGCCGTACTGCGCGTTGCCGGTGCGCGAAGCCGAAGACAAGCAGCCGTTGCAGCCGGGCACGGTGACGTTCGCGCCGCCGGATTACCACCTGCTGGTGGAGGACGAGGGATCGGTGGCGTTGTCGGTGGATGCGCCGGTGCTGTTTTCCCGTCCGGCCATCGATCCACTGTTCGACTCCGCTGCTGCAGTGTTCGGCGGGCAGGTATTGGCCCTGCTGCTGACCGGTGCCAGCAGCGATGGCAGTGAAGGCGTGGCTGCGGTGCGCGCCGCCGGTGGCCGTGCCTGGCTGCAATGTCCCGAGGAGGCCGAGGCGTCGATGATGCCGGCTTCCGCCCTGCAGCATGCCGGCGCCGATGCCGTGCTGCCCCTTGAACTGATGTGTCGCCGCCTGAAGGAGTTGTTTGCATGAACCTGTTGCCACCGGACCCTGCGCAGCCGCAGACCCCGGTCAACCTGCTGATCGTCGATGACGTGCCGCAGAACCTGGTAGCCATGCAGGCCCTGCTGCAGCGAGAAGGGGTCAACCTGCTGCTGGCCGGCTCGGGTGCGCAGGCGCTGGAGCTGCTGCTCGAGCACGAGGTGGCATTGGCCCTGCTTGACGTGCACATGCCGGAGATCGATGGCTTCACCCTGGCCGAACTGATGCGCGGTTCGCATCGCAGCCGCGACGTGCCGATCATCTTCCTGACCGCCTCCCCGGATGATCCCCTGCGCGTGTTCAAGGGCTACGAGAGCGGCGCGGTCGATTTCCTGCACAAGCCGGTGGCGCCGCAGGTGATCCTGAGCAAGGTCAATGTCTTCATCGAGCTGTACCAGCAGCGGCAGCTGCTGAAGGCGCGCAACGAGGCGCTGGAACGCGCGCTCAAACTCAACGAAACGATGGCCGCGGTACTGACCCACGACCTGCGCACGCCGCTGTCGGCCATCCTGCTGTGTGCCGACAAGCTGGCGCTGGATCTTCCCGAAGACAACACTGGCGCGCAGCAGACGCTGCAGTACCTGGAGGCCAGCACCCTGCGCATGGCACGCATGGTCGAGCAGTTGCTGGACTTCTCGCGGATCCGCAGCGGCGGCCTGCGCCTGCAGGCCAGTGCCTGCGATCTGGCCGACGTGACCCGCGCAGTGGTGGCTGAGGCGGGCAGTGCGCATGGGGCAGGCCGGATCCATCTGGACATGCACGGTGATACGCGGCTGCAGGGCGATCTGGACCGTCTCGGCCAGGTTGCCGCCAATCTGGTCGGTAATGCGCTGACCCACGGCAGCGAGGCGAGGGTGGAGGTGGACGGGCGCGACCCCCGCAGCGTGCTGTTGCGTGTGAGCAACGCCGGCCGGATCGACGACGCGCTGCTGCCGCGGTTGTTCGAGCCGTTCAAGGCCAGCTTCCACCAGAGCAAGGGCCTGGGGCTGGGTCTGTACATCGTCGATCAGTTCGTGCGCGCGCATGGGGGGCGTATCGCCGCGCGCAACGAGGCCGGGCAGGTGGTCTTCGAAGCCTTGCTGCCGAGGCGCGTCGAGGGGCTGCCTGCAGCAGCAACCTGAATTCTTCAGGAAACGCCTGCGGGTGTTGAGACGGACTCGTCCGCAACTGCTACCGTGGGTGTACATCCTGTCAAGGAAGCACCATGCCACTGCGTGCCATCGCCTATGTCAGCCAGGCGCTGCCGGATCTTTCCGCTGAACGGTTGCGGGCGCTGGTCGACGATGCAGCCCGCTTCAACAAGATGGCGGGCGTCACCGGTGTGCTGCTGCATGACGGCAGGCGATTCCTGCAGTACATCGAGGGGCCGCCGGACGGTATCGATTCGGTCTATGAGCGCATCCTGCAGGCCGGCAGCCATGTCGACATCATCGAGCTGGCGCGCGGCCGCCTCGGCCAGCGCCAGTTTCCGTACTGGTCGATGCGCGCGTTGCCGGTGGAAGAGGCGCTGCTGCGCCAGCTGTCATCCAGCGACTGGTCGGGCTTTACCCGTGCCCTCCAGGGTGATCGTTCCGCGCCGACGCCGGTGGATCTGCTCGACAACGTCGTGCAGCCAGTCCTGCACGCCGGCTGAGCGTCAACGCGAGGTGCCGCCGCAGTAGGCGGCATGCAGCGCCTGCAGCACGCCCAGTGCGGGCCCTTCAATCACGCGGTAGTGGATCGCCTGCGCTTCGCGCCGGGTCGCGACGATGTCCAGTTCGCGCAGCACCGCCAGATGCTGTGACAGCGCTGATGCGCTGAGTCCGGTCAGTGCCTGCAGTTCCGGCACCGGCGCCTCACCTTCGACCAGGCGGCATAGCACGCGCAGCCGCGCAGGATGGGCCAGGCTCTTGAGCAGGGCTGCAGCCTGCGAGGCGTGCTCGGCCATGGCGGCGCTGTCGAGCGGGGGGCGGGCCATGGTTGACCTGTGGATTTAGAAAAAGCTAATTTAGAAAAAGCTAAATCAAAAGGCAAGCGAATGTACGGAATGGGCGGAGGCAGGTCATGACCCTGCCGTGGGCCGCGGTGGCGGGGGGCGCGGTGATCGGTGCGGCGGCGGTGGTGCTGCTGGCAACCACGGGCCGGGTGGCCGGCATCAGTGGCATCGCTGCTGGCAGTGTGCGTGCCGCGCCAGGTGAGCGAGGTTGGCGCTGGGCGTTCCTGCTTGGCCTGCTGGCTGCTGCAGGGTTGGTGCTGTGGTGGCAGGCCGCGCCAGGGCAAGCGCCCCGCGCCCTGCTGCGTGATGCCTTGCCGGCGTGGCAGCTGGTCGGTGCCGGCCTGCTGGTCGGCTTCGGTACGCGGTTGGGCAATGGCTGCACCAGTGGTCACGGGGTCTGCGGCCTGGCCCGCGGCTCAAAGCGGTCGCTGCTGGCGGTGCTGGTGTTCATGGCCTGCGCGATGCTGACCACGTTCCTGATCCGTCACGGCGGAGGCTTGGCATGAGCCGCGCGATGGTGGCCGCCGGTGCGGCAGGCGCGCTTTTCGGCGCAGGCCTGGCGTTGGCCGGCATGACCGATCCGCGCCGCATCCTCGGTTTCCTCGACATCGCCGGCGATTTCGATCCCACCTTGGCCTGGGTGCTGGCCTCTGCACTGCTGGTCAGCGCGGTTGGCCAGCGCTGGGTGCTGCGGCGCGCGCGTCCGTCCTGCGCAACGCGCTTCCAATTGCCCGCTGCGCGCGGTGTCGATCTGCGCCTGGTGCTGGGCGCGGCGTTGTTCGGCATCGGCTGGGGCTGGGCAGGCTATTGCCCGGGCCCTGCCATCGCCGGGCTGGCGGTGGGATCGCGCGAGGCGCTGTGGTTCGTGCCGGCGATGCTTGCAGGTTTCTGGCTGCACGATCGCGCGGTCCGCTGAGGCTTCACCGCTGTGTCACCCTGCATGGGGTCATATCCATGGATCAAGGGGAAAGGAGCGCAACGACATGGCACGGATGAAGTGGAAGGAAAAGGCACTGCTTGCGGTCGCACTGGCCGCCGCCGCAGCACCAGCGCTGGCCTGCACGCGTGCGGTGTACCTGGGCGACAACGGCGATGTGATCACCGCGCGCTCGATGGACTGGAAGGTCGATGTGGCGACCAATCTCTACGTGCTGCCGCGCGGTATCGCACGCAGCGGCCAGGCTGGCCCGAAGTCGCTGGCGTGGACCGCGCGCTACGGTTCGGTGGTGGCCACCGGCTACGACGTATCGACCACCGATGGCATGAACGAAAAGGGCCTGGTGGCCAACCTGCTGTGGCTGGTCGAGTCGGAGTATCCGCAGCAGCGAGGCAACAAGCCGGGCCTGGCCATCTCGCTGTGGGCGCAGTATGTGCTGGACAACTTCGCCACCGTGGAAGAGGCGGTCACCGCGTTGAAACGCGAGCCGTACGCGATCGTCACCGACAGGGTGCCCGGCGAAGATCGACAGGCGACGCTGCACCTGTCGCTGTCAGATGCCAGCGGCGACAGCGCCATCGTCGAGTACATCGGCGGTCGCCAGGTGATCCACCATGACCGGCGCTATCAGGTGATGACCAACTCGCCGATCTTCGAGCAGCAGCTGGCCCTCAACAGTTACTGGCAGCAGATCGGCGGCACGGTGATGCTGCCGGGTACCAACCGCTCCGCTGACCGCTTCGCGCGCGCCTCGTTCTACATCAACGCCATTCCCAAGGCCGAGGATCCGGTGGTGGCGCTGGCCAGTGTGTTCAGCGTGATCCGCAACACCTCGGTGCCGTACGGCATCACCACGCCGGGCGAGCCGAACATCTCATCCACACGCTGGCGCACCGTGGCTGACCACAAGCGGCGGCTGTACTTCTTCGAATCGGCGCTGACCCCGAACACCTTCTGGGTCGATCTGAACAAGGTCGATTTCGGCGGCAAGGTACTCAAGCTCGATCTCGGCCCGGACCAGCGCAATACCTTCGCTGGCGATGCACTGGGCCACTTCGTGCCCAGCGCACCGTTCACCTTCCTCGGCGTCGACGGTTAGTTCGACGCCTGGCTGGAGGCCGGGTAGACCGCCTGGATCGTGCAGCTGCCGCGGGTGTACTGCGGCAGGGGCGCGATCCCGTCATGGCGCAGGTCGCCTGCTTCGAACCCGGCGGTCTTGACCCGGTCGCCGGGATTGCCGCAGATCAGGCCATTCTGCAGGCCGGAGTGGAAGCTGAGCTGTGGCGCACGATCGAGCTGGCGGCAATGGCTTCCGAGTTCGACCCGGTAGTAGCGATGGCCACCATTACGGTGCGGATTGGTCTCCACCAGCATGCCCTGCGGGTCGGAGGACCAGGCGCGCACGTTGCGCGTGGCAAAGCAGTAGGACGGCGAGCCGCCGAAGCTGCGGCGTACCTCCTTGCGTTCGCGGATGGTCACGGCGGGCAGGGTGGCCGTGCGCAGGCGGTCGCTGTCGCGGGCGACGCTGGCGTAGTCACGATCCTGCAGCGGGGTGACCGCGCTGATGGCGCATCGGCGGCCGTCGACCACGACGCGTTCGCTGGGGCGGCCGCAGGCCCAGCCGGCGGGGGCTTCCAGCTTCAACGAGGTGGCACCGCGGACGCCGGGACAATCTTCGTTGAAGTCGATCCGATAGGCCTGGCCGGAGGCGGCGCGTAGTGCGATTGAGCGCGGTGATGCCTGCTCCACTTCCTGTACGCCGACAGCGTCCATGCAGTGCGGGGCCGGTGGCGTGCGCTCCTGTGCGGAGGCCGAAGCTGCGAGCATCAGGCCGAGGCTGGTGGCGAGCACCAGGGACACCTGCTGATGGGTCATGTCCTGCACTCCCTGCGTTGGATGACGGATCGACTATAGCAGCGGTTTGCACGGCCGTTGTTACACGCGCAAACTGCACGGATGGGCGCCATCTTCCATCTGCGGCACTACGGGCAGGCCACTGGCCTGGACCGCCATGACTACGCGCAGTGGGTGCTGCCGCTGCAGGGTGAGCTGCACTTCGAGATGGAGGGGCGCGGCGGTCGGCTGGACCTGCTGCAGGGGGCTTTTGTTGCCGCCGGCGAAGCGCATGACCAGATGGCTGACGGTCCCAATGGGTTCGTGATCGTTGACTGTCCTCCGGGCGTGCTCGATGACGGCACGCAGGAGCATCTGTGCCGGCAGCGCTGGCTGCATCTGCCGCTGGCATTGCGTCGGCGCCTGGCCGAGGTGCAGGCAGGGCAGCCGATGCCGGCGCTGCTGCCGCAGTTGCTGCAGGTATTTGCGCCGGCGGGCAGCGGCGCGCGCATGCAGGGCCTGTGCGCGGCGGTTCAGTCCGATCCCGGGCAGGCGTGGCCGGTGGCGCGCATGGCTGCGTTCGTCGGGGTCAGCGAGAGCCGGTTGCACGCACTGTTCCAGCAGGAGTTCGGGCTCAGCCCGCAAGCCTGGCTCAGTGCGTGCCGGTTGCGCTGGGCCAAGCATCGGTTGCGCACCAGCACGGCGCCGATCAGCGATGTCGCGCTGGCCGCAGGCTATTCCGAGCAGAGCGCACTGACCCGCGCGCTGCGCCGCGAGTGTGGCCAGACCCCGGCCGCGTGGCGCAGGAGCGCCGGCTGAGTTGTAGAGCCGAGCCCACGCTCGGCTGCCCTTATCTGCACAAGGGCGAATCGCAGCCGAGCATGGGCTCGGCTCTACAGAGGTGACAAGGCAGTAGCCTGGGTCAAGAGCGCCCACCGGTCAGCGCTTACACTGCGCGGCCCGTTCTCTCCCCCGAAGAACCCGAATGCGCAACAACCCGATGGCCCTGGGCATCGCCAATGGCGTTGCCGCCGGCGCGCTGTGGGGCGTGGTTTTCCTCGCGCCCGCCGTGCTGCAGTCGTTCAACGCCCTGCAACTGTCGGCCGGTCGCTATCTGGTCTACGGCCTGATCGCCGTAGCCCTGCTGCTGCCGCGATGGAAGCGGCTGGCACCGCGGCTGGGCCGCGCCGAATGGATCGGCCTGCTGTGGCTGAGCCTGGCCGGGAACCTGGTGTACTTCCTGCTGCTGGCGACGGCGGTGCAGTGGGCAGGCGGTGCCGCCGCGTCGCTGATCGTTGGCCTGATCCCGGTGGTGGTCACCTTGGTCGGCGTGCGCGAGCAGGGCGCGGTGCCACTGAAGCAGCTGTTGCCGGCACTTGGGCTGTGCGTGTTGGGCGTGGCACTGGTTGGCTGGGAAGCACTGATGTCCGAGCACCTGGCAACCCCGTGGCGGCAGCGTCTGATTGGCCTGCTGTGTGCGTTTGGCGCGCTGTTCTCATGGGCGTTGTACTCGATCGGCAACAGCCGCTGGCTGGCGCGCCGACCGGATCTGTCCAGCCACGACTGGTCGCTGCTGACCGGCGTGACGACTGGCGGCCTGGCCCTGCTGCTGGTGCCGATGGCCTTCATCGGTCACACCGGCGGGCACACAGCGGCACAGTGGAGTGGTTTCTGGGCGATCAGCGCCGGTGTGGCAGTGGTGGCCTCGATCCTCGGCAATGCGTTCTGGAACCGTGCCAGCCGCCTGCTGCCACTGACGCTGACCGGCCAGATGATCGTGTTCGAGACGCTGTTTGCGTTGCTGTATGCCTTCGCCTGGCAGCAGCGCTGGCCGACGCTGCTGGAGGTGCTGGCAATCGTGTTCCTGGTAGCCGGCGTGATGCTGTGTGCGCATGCCCACCGCACACCGCGGGCGATCGCCGAACATGCCGGCTGAATGCGGAAGTCATGGGTGCTGATGCAGGTTTGGTCTCAGTTGCAACCAAATGTCGGCACGTTGGCCGATGATCGCCGCAGCGAATTTTTGCATCGCAGCACTTGACAGCCGCCCGGCGCGCAGTGTTTTCTGTACGCCATGGTTCTTGATGCCGCCCACGCCAGCCTGATCGCCCCCGCTACTGCGGGCCGTTCGACTGCGCCGGTCGCCACCACCACCATTACCACCACCACCGTCACCACTGCCCTGGTGCGGCCCGTCGTCTTCGTGTAACTCCCGAAAACCACGGCCCCGCACCATACAGGTGGCGGGGAAACTCGACACCTGCATGCGACGGGGCCTCCTACCGAGGTCTGCATGTCTTCCCACGCCCCCGCTCATCCCGTTGCCCCGGCCGACCTGGCTGCACCGTCCATTGTCGTGCACAAGTTCGGTGGCACCTCGGTGGCCGATGCCGAACGTTACCGCCATGTTGCCGGCCTGCTGCTGGCCCGTCCCGAATCGCTGCAGGTCACTGTCGTCTCGGCGATGAAGGGCGTTACCGACGCGCTGATCGAGCTGGCGGAGCTGGCGGCCAAAGGTGATGAAGGCTGGCGTGAAGCCTGGCATGCGCTGCGCGCGCGACATCGCGGCGCTGCCGTGGCGCTGTTGGGCGAGCAGGTGGGCGAGACGGTCGAATGGATCGACGCCCGCTTCGAGCAGCTGGCCGAAGTGCTGGCCGCGCTGGCGGTGATCGGCGAGCTGCCGCGCGAGGTTCTGGACCGCGTGCAGGGGCTGGGCGAAGTGTTCTCCGCGCAGCTGCTTGGTACCCACCTGCGTGCAGTGGGAGAAGACTGTGCGGTGCTCGATGCGCGCGAGGTACTGGTCGTCGGGCATGGCGAACTGGGCGTGGATGTCGACTGGGAGGCCAGTGCTGATCGCCTTGCCAAGTGGCGCCTGCAGCATCCACAGTCGCGCCTGGTTGCCACCGGATTCGTCGCACGTGATCGCGATGACCGCATCACCACGCTCGGCCGCAACGGCAGCGACTACTCCGGTGCGATCTTTGCTGCGCTGTTCAATGCCGATGAACTGCACATCTGGACCGACGTCGATGGCGTGCTGTCGGCCGACCCGCGGCTGGTGCCTGAAGCCGTGCAGCTGGAATCGCTGAGCTACGACGAAGCCTGCGAACTGGCCTACTTCGGTGCCAAGGTGGTGCACCCGCAGACGATGTCGCCGGCGATCCGTCTCGGCCTGCCGATCTTCATCCGCAACACGTTCCAGCCGGGGCATCCGGGTACGCGCATCTCTGCCGAGCGCTCGCCGCGTGGGCCGGTGAAGGGCCTGACCCTGAGCCCCGGGCTGGCCCTGCTGAACCTGGAAGGCACCGGTCTGATTGGCGTGCCCGGTACCGCCGAGCGCGTATTCTCCGCCCTGCGACAGGCACAGGTGTCGGTGGTGATGATCTCGCAGGGGTCGTCGGAGCATTCGATCTGCTGCGTGGTGCGTGCTGCCGAAGCGGCGCGTGGCCGCGAGGCGCTGCTGCACGCGTTCGCGCATGAACTGTCGGTCGGGCAGGTGCAGCGCGTGCAGGTCAGTGAGGGCGTCAGCGTACTGGCGGCGGTGGGTGACGGCATGGCCGGCCAGCCGGGTGTGGCCGCACGCCTGTTCGAGGCACTGGGGCGTGCGCAGGTGAACATCCTGGCGATCGCACAGGGTTCGTCCGAACGCAACATCTCGGTGGCGGTGGACAGCGCCGATGCGACCCGTGCGCTGCGCGCGGCGCATGCCGGTTTCTGGCTGTCGCCGCAGACCTTCGCGGTGGGTGTGATCGGGCCGGGCAATGTCGGTGCCGCACTGCTGGACCAGCTGCTGGCCGCCCGCCCGCAGCTGCTGGCCAAGGCCAATGTGGATCTGCGCCTGCGCGCGCTGGCCTCGCGTTCGCGCATGCGGCTTGAAGTGGATGGCCTGCATGCAGACTGGCGCGAAGCGCTGCGGGACGTGGGCGAATCCAGTGATCTGGATCGCTTCACCGAACACCTGCTGGCCGCGCACCTGCCGCATGCGGTGGTGATCGACTGCAGCGGCAGCGCCGAGGTGGCTGAGCGTTACGAGGGCTGGCTGGCGGCCGGCATCCACGTGGTCACCCCGAACAAACAGGCTGGCGCCGGCCCGCTGCCGCGTTACCAGCGCATCCGCGCCGCCGCGGCGGCCAGTGGTGCGCGCTTCCGCTACGAAGCCACGGTAGGCGCGGGCCTACCGGTGATCACCACGCTGCGCGATCTGGTCGATACCGGTGACGAGGTGCTGGCGATTGAAGGCATTTTCTCCGGCACGCTGGCCTGGCTGTTCAATCGTTTCGACGGCAGCCAGCCGTTCTCGCAGTTGGTGGCGCAGGCGCGGTCGATGGGCTACACCGAACCGGACCCGCGTGATGATCTGTCCGGTGTGGACGTGGCGCGCAAGCTGGTGATCCTTGCCCGCGAAGCCGGCCACGCACTCAGCCTGGAACAGGTACAGGTGGAAAGCCTGGTGCCGGCGCTGCTGCGCGACGGCAGCGTGGATGACTTCATGGCGCGGCTGGGCGAGTCCGATGCCAGCCTGCTTCAGCGCCTGCAGGACGCGCGGGCGCGTGGCTCGGTGCTGCGCTATGTGGCACAGCTGGGTGCCGACGGCGCCTCGGTGGGCCTGCAGGAACTGCCCGCCGATCACGCCTTCGCCAATCTGCGGCTGACCGACAACGTGGTGCAGTTCCGTACCCGCCGTTACTGCGACAATCCGTTGGTGGTGCAGGGGCCGGGGGCGGGCCCGGAAGTCACAGCGGCCGGTGTGTTCGCCGACCTGCTGCGGGTGGCCGCCGGCGAAGGAGCGCGCCTGTGATCGCACGTGCGTTCGCGCCTGCCTCGGTGGCCAACGTGGCGGTGGGCTTCGACATTCTTGGTCATGCCGTTGCCGGAGTTGGCGATACCGTGAGCGTGCGCCGCATCGATGAGCCGATGGTGCGCATCGATGCGATACGTGGCAGTGCGGTCGAGCTGCCACTGGATGCGGCTGGAAACACCGCAGGTGCTGCGCTGATATCGCTTCGCGCAGGGCTGGCCCTGGACTTCGGATTCGCGGTGGAGATCGACAAGGGCATTCCATTCGGTTCCGGCATGGGCGGTTCGGCAGCGTCGTGCGTCGCTGCGCTGGTTGCCGCCAATGCACTACTGGATGCGCCGCTGACGCGCGAGGCGCTGTATCCGTTTGCGCTGGATGGCGAGGCGGTGGCCAGTGGTGGCCGTCACGGTGACAACGTGGGGCCATTGCTGCTGGGCGGGCTTGCGCTGTGCACGGCCGACCGCCTGCTGCCGATTCCGGTACCGGCTACTTGGCACAGCCTGCTGGTGCATCCGCACGCGGTGCTGGAAACACGCCGCGCACGCCAGGCGCTGCAGGGCAGCTATGCGCTGGGTGAATTCGTGGCACAGAGTGCGAACCTCGCGCTGGTACTCAGCGGCTGCCATCGCAGCGACGCCGCGCTGGTCCGTGCTGGCCTGCGTGATGTGCTGGTGGAGCCGCGCCGCGCCGGCCTGATTGCGGGCTTCGAGGCCGCACGCGATGCGGCGCTGTCTGTGCATGCGCTGGGCGCGGGCATTTCGGGCGCGGGCCCCAGCGTGTTCGCCTGGTTTGAGGACGCCGACCAGGCCCGCGCCGCTGCCGCACCGGTGCAGGCGGCATTCGCCGCCGCCGGTTTCGACAGCGATGCCTGGGTGTCGCCGCTGGATGCACCGGGAGCCCGCTTGTGCTGAATCCTTCCCCTTTACTGGATACCCAACCCATGCAATTTGTCTCGACACGCGGCCAGTCCCCGGCTGTTGGCCTCAGCGCGGCGATCGCTGCAGGATTGGCGCCCGATGGTGGGCTGTATGTTCCGCAGGTGCTGCCGGCGCCACGTGAGCTGCAGGCCGGCGCAACGCTGGCCGATACCGCCGCCGATCTGCTGGCACCGTTCTTTGCAGGCGATGCTCTGGAGGCAGCGCTGCCATCGATCTGCCGCGAGGCGTTCGACTTTCCGGTACCGCTGCGTCCACTGGGCGGCGGTGACCATGTGCTGGAGCTGTTCCATGGGCCGACGGCGGCGTTCAAGGATATCGGTGCGCGCTTCCTGGCCGGTACGCTGTCGCGGCTGCAGGCTGGCCAGGATCGCGACCTGACGATCGTCGTCGCCACCTCCGGCGATACCGGTGCCGCGGTGGCGGCGGCGTTCCATCGCCAGCCCGGCGTGCGCGTGGTGGTGCTGTATCCGGATGGCCGCGTGTCACCACGGCAGGCGCATCAGCTCGGCTGCTTCGGCGACAACATCCAGGCGCTGCGCGTGGCCGGTGCCTTCGACGACTGCCAGGCGATGGTCAAGCAGGCGCTGGCTGACCGCGAACTGCAGGCGCAGGTGCCGTTGAGTTCGGCCAACAGCATCAGCCTCGGCCGCCTGCTGCCGCAGATGAGTTATTACGCGCGTGCGGCACTGACCCATCACGCTGACACCCGTCGCCGGCTCAACCTGGTGGTGCCGACCGGCAATCTTGGCAACGCGATGGCGGCTGTGCTGGCGCGCGCGCTGGGCGTGCCGATCGGGCAGATCGTGCTGGCCACCAATGCTAATGCGGTACTGCCGGCGTACTTCAATGGTGGCGACTACCAGCCGCAGGCCAGCGTGGCCACCGTTGCAAATGCAATGGACGTAGGGGCGCCAAGCAACTTCGAGCGCCTGCGCTGGCTCTACCACGGCGATGACGCCGAGCTGCGCGCTGCGTTCCGTGCGTTCGCGGTGGACGACGTGACCATCCGCGCCACGATTGCGGCTGCGCACGCCAGCAGTGGCGAGCTGTTCTGCCCGCATACGGCGACGGCGGTTAAGGTGCTGCAGGACCTGCGCGCGCGTGGTGCCAAGGGTGACTGGGCGGTGGTGGCTACCGCCCATCCGGCCAAGTTCGAGGCTGTGGTCGAGCCCTTGATCGGTGGCCCGGTGGCGGTGCCGCCGGCGTTGGACGCGCTGTTGCAGCGACCGGCGCACGCCGAGCCATTGGCGGCCGATTACGCGGCGTTGCGTGAGATGTTGGCTCTCATGTAGAGCCGCGCCATGCTCGGCTGCTGTTCGCGCACGGCGCGATGAGTCGAGCATGGCTCGACTCTACAATGCCCTTCGCGCAACACGGGTAGTGCCGGCCGCTGGCCGGCAACCCCATGAACTGCGAAACCCTCAGATCAACCTTCACCCGCCAGCGTGCGCAGCCCGTCCTCGTCAAGGATCTCCACCACGTTCAGGTGGGGCAGGGCGATCAGCCCCTGCTGGCGCAGCTTGGTGAAGGTGCGGCTGACCGTTTCCATGGTCAGGCCCAGGTGGTCGGCGATATCGCCACGGCCCATCGGCAGCGACACGCGCAGGCCGTCGCCGCCCAGCTTGGCCTCGCGTGCGGCCAGGCGCAGCAGGAAATCGGCCAGCTTCTCGGCTGGCTGCAGGCGTGCCAGTGCCAGCGCGGCATCCTGTGCGGCATCCAGTTCCTGGCAGGCGCGCTGCAGCAGCTTGCGCTCCAGGTGCGGAAAGCGGCTGCGCAGTGCCTTCATCTGCGGCAGCGCGACGCGGCAGACGCGGCTGTCGGCGATGGCCTCGATGTCGTAGCGATGGTGGTCGCTGCCGCTCAGGCCCAGGTAGTCGCCGGGCAGCACGAAGCCGTTGATCTGGCGCCGGCCGTCGGCCAGGGTGCGTACCAGGCGCAGTGCGCCGCCGGTCAATGTATAGACATGGTCGCGCTCTTCACCGGTGCGGGCCAGCGTGCTGCCCATGCTGACCTGCTGCGAGACGGTGACCTGCTCCAGCGCCTGCACTTCATCGGGCGACAGCGCCGAGCACACCGCAAGGTGGCGAACCGAGCAGTGCAGGCAGTCCAGCGTGGTGCAGGACGGCGAGGCGGGATCGTTGGTGGCGGGCGGAGCGCCGGAAGGCCGGGACATGTTGCGTGGGCGTATCGCGGGCGGGGGAGGGCCTTATGATACTTCAAGCGGCCGTTCGACCCTGCCCGAGGCGGGAGCGCTAGAATGTCGCCCCCTCCCACGTCCCGTTCCAGCAGGAGTTCCGCCCGTGATCAAGCCCCGTACCCCGCCCGGCACCCTTGAGCTGCTGCCGCGCGAGCAGATTGCGTTCCAGCGCATGCTGGACGTCATCCGCCGCAACTACGAGCGCTTCGGGTTCCTGCCGGTGGAGACGCCGGTGTTCGAGCTGTCCGACGTGCTGCTGACCAAGTCCGGCGGCGAGACTGAGCGCCAGGTGTACTTCGTGCAGTCCACCGGTGCGTTGGCCAACGCCGCCGAGTCAGGTGACCGTTCGCTGCCGGAGATGGCGCTGCGCTTCGACCTCACCGTGCCGCTGGCGCGCTACGTGGCCGAGCACGAACATGAACTGACCTTCCCGTTCCGCCGCTATCAGATGCAGCGCGTGTACCGCGGCGAGCGCGCCCAGCGCGGTCGTTTCCGCGAGTTCTACCAGTGCGACATCGACGTGATCGGCAAGGACAGCCTGAGCGTTCGCTATGACGCCGAAGTGCTGGCGGTCATCCACGCGGTGTTCTCGGAGCTGCGCATTGGTGATTTCAGCATCCAGCTGAACAACCGCAAGCTGATGCGCGGTTTCTTCGAGAGCCTGGGCGTGGCCGAAGGCGAGCGCCAGCTGGCGGTGCTGCGCGAAGTGGACAAGCTGGACAAGCGTGGCGCCGATTACGTGCGCGAGACGCTGGTGGGCGAGGGCTTCGGGATCCCGGCCGAGCAGGTCGAGAAGATCCTGGCCTTCGTGGCCGTGCGTTCGCAGGGTCATGCCGATGCGCTGGCGCAGCTGGCCACGCTTGAAGCCGACGCCGGTTCTTCGGAGATCCTGCGTACCGGTGTTGCCGAACTGCGCGAAGTACTGCAGCTGGTGCAGGCGCTGGGCGTGCCGGAAACCGCGTACTGCCTGAACTTCTCTATTGCGCGCGGCCTGGACTACTACACCGGCACCGTCTACGAGACCACGCTGACCGATCACCCGCAGATCGGCTCGATCTGCTCGGGCGGCCGCTACGAAGACCTGGCCAGCCACTACAGCAAGTCGAAGCTGCCGGGCGTGGGCATCTCCATCGGCCTGTCGCGCCTGTTCTGGCAGCTGCGCGAAGCTGGCCTGATCGAGGGCATCGAAGGCAGCAGCGTGCAGGCGCTGGTAGCACTGATGGACGAGCAGGGCATGCCGCAGTCGCTGGACATCGCGCGCCGCCTGCGCGCCGGTGGCATCAACACCGAAGTGCAGATGGAGCCGAAGAAGATCGGCAAGCAGTTCCAGTACGCGGCCAAGGCGGGCATCCGCTTCGTGGTGCTGGCCGGTGAGGACGAACTGGCGCGCGGCGTGGTGGCGGTGAAGGACCTGCTGCGCGAGCAGCAGTTCGAAGTTTCCCGTGACGAGCTGGCCAGCACCCTGCAGGTGGAGCTGGAGCAGTCCAGGGCGATGGCGTGATGCGGGCCGCCGCAGGGGCGCTGAGCGTGCTCCTGTTGGCGGGCTGTCAGAGCGACCCGGCGCTGCACAGTGCGCGGATCGGTCCAGCGCACTACCGGCTGCAGGTTGATCGCTGCCACGTGATCGACCGCGCGCAGCTGGAGGATGACCTGCAGGCCCTGGCTTTGCGGAAGTGCCCGGCGGGCGCAGGGGCGTTGGAGAACATCCAGTCCCTGCCAAGCCGGAAGGGCAGCCTGTTCGGCGAATGCCTGCGGCGCGGTGCGCTGCAGGCCGAGCTGCGTTGCCTGCCTTGAGTTGGGCCAGATTGTTGATTTGAAAGCAGAACGCCCGCCCTTTGGTGGGCGTTCTGCGTTTCCGGACGAAGCGCAGTCGAGCATGGCTCGACTCTACAAAAGCCGGTTCCGATCCGATCCACGCTGTTCTGACAGATCGCGGCCAACGCTCAGGACATCAGCATTTGCTTTTGCTCTCGCTCTTGGCGGGTGCAGGGCAGCAGCCCTGCCGCCCCCTCAACCCTCGATTTGACGCAGTGCGAAAGAATGCGTTAATGTACTAACGCGCTATTACATTGACGCATGGAAACGACCCCGTGAAAGCCCGCCCCGACATTGCCGCCAAAGACCCGAAGGCCGACCTGCAAGCCCTGGCCCAGGCCTTTGCTGCCCTGCGCGAGCCGGAGCAGGTGGAAGCGTTCCTGCGCGACCTGTGCACGCCGGCCGAGCTGGAAGCCATGGCCGACCGCTGGAAGGTGGTGCCGCTGCTGCAGCAGGGCGTGCCGTATCGCGAGATCCACGAGCGCACCGGCGTCAGCGTGACCACCACCGGGCGAGTGGCACGCACGCTCGAGCATGGCCATCGAGGCTATGCCGCTGCCATCGACCGCCTTGCTTCGCGCTGATCCGCGCCCCGTTCCGAACTTCGAGACCTCCCCCATGAGTGCAACCCAGGCAGCGCCGGCACGAGACCGGTTGCGTATCGCCATCCAGAAGAGTGGCCGGCTGGCCGAGCCCGCCCGCAACCTGCTCAGCGCCTGTGGCCTGAGCTGGCGCGAGAGCCGCGACAAGCTGTTCTGCTACGGCGAATCGCTGCCGGTGGATCTGTTGCTGGTGCGCGACGACGATATTCCCGGCCTGATCGCCGACGGCGTCTGCGACCTCGGCATCGTTGGCCGCAATGAACTGGATGAGCAGGCCGCGGCGCGTCGCCAGATCGGCCTGCCGGATGCTTATCAAGCGCTGCGCGGGCTGGGCTTCGGCCAGTGCCGGCTGATGCTGGCGGTGCCCGAGGAATGGCAGTGGCAGGGCCCGGCGCAGCTGGCCGGCACCCGCATCGCCACCAGTTACCCGGCCATCCTCAAGCAGTGGCTGGATGAGCAGGGCGTGGATGCGCAGGTGGTCGAGCTGTCCGGGTCGGTGGAAATCGCGCCGCGCCTGGGTACCGCCGACCTGATCTGCGACCTGGTCTCCAGCGGCGCCACGCTGCGCGGCAACCAGTTGACCCCCGTGCACAACCTGCTCGACAGCGAGGCGGTGCTGGCTGGCGCGGTGCGCGTGCCGGATGACGCTCGCGCGTCGCTGCGCGCGATGCTGCTGCGCCGTCTCGACGGCGTGGTGCAGCGCCAGGACCGCAAGCTGCTGATGTTCCGCGCCAGCGAGGATCGCGTCGATGCGCTGTCGCAGTTGCTGGCCGATGCCGAGCCGCTGGTGCGGCTGCCGGCCGATGGCGGCGCGCTGCGCTTGCAGACCATGTGCCCCGGCCCGTTGAGCTGGCAGCGCATGGAGGAACTTGAGCGCGCGGGTGCGCAAGGCCTGATGGTACTGAGCGTGGAGCGGTCGCTGGCATGAACCGTCTGATCTGGTCGCAACTTGATGAGGCCGCGCGCAGCGCGGCGCTGACCCGCCCGGTGCAGACCGTGGCGCAACAGACCCGTGACGCGGTGGCTACGCTGATCGCCCAGGTGCGCGGGCAGGGCGACGACGCGCTGCGTGCGATCACCGCACGTTTCGATGGTGTCGAGCTGGTCTCCTTTGAAGTGTCCGAAGCCGAGTTCGCGGCCGCCGAAGCGGCGGTGCCGGCCGAACTGCGCCAGGCGATGGTCGAAGCTGCCGAGCGCATCACGCGCTTCCATGAGGCTGGCATGGGCAAGGGCTATGCCGTGGAGACCGCACCGGGCGTGGTCTGCGAACGCATGCTGCGGCCGATCGGCCGGGTCGGCCTGTACGTACCGGCCGGCAGTGCGCCGCTGCCGTCCACCGCGCTGATGCTGGGTGTGCCGGCACGGTTGGCTGGTTGCCCGCAGGTGGTCTTGTGCACGCCGCCGCGCGCCGATGGCAGCGCGGATCCGGCGGTGCTGGTGGCCGCGCGCCTGACCGGCGTGCAGCGTGTATTCAAGCTGGGCGGCGCGCAGGCCGTCGCGGCCATGGCTTACGGCACGGCCAGCATTCCGGCCTGCGACAAGCTGTTCGGGCCCGGCAACAGCTTCGTGACCGAAGCCAAACAGCAGGTGGCACAGGACGGCGCCGCCGCCATCGACATGCCGGCGGGTCCTTCGGAGGTGCTGGTGATTGCCGATGCCGGCGCCAATCCAGCCTTCGTGGCCGCCGACCTGCTGTCTCAGGCCGAGCACGGCCCGGATTCGCAGGTGCTGCTGCTGACCGACGATGCCGCGATGCTGGCGGCGGTCGAGGCCGAAGTGGAGCGCCAGGTGGCCCTGCTGCCGCGCCAGCAGATCGCACGCCAGGCGTTGTCGGCCTCGCGCCTGATCCAGGTCGATTCGGTGGACGAAGCCTTCGCGATCAGCAACCGCTATGCGCCCGAGCACCTGATCCTGGCCCTGCGCGACCCGCGCGCGTGGCTGGACAAGGTGCAGGCGGCCGGCTCGGTGTTCCTGGGGGATTACACCCCCGAAGCACTGGGCGACTACTGCAGCGGCACCAACCACGTGCTACCCACGGCCGGTGCCGCGCGTGCTTACAGTGGTGTCAGCGTGGCCAGCTTCCAGAACCTGATCAGCGTGCAGAGCGCCAGCGCCGCCGGCCTGGCGGCAATCGGCGGCTGCGCACGCATCATGGCCAGCGCTGAAGGCCTGGACGCGCACGAACGTGCGGTTGCCCTGCGCATGGAGGCCGCCGCATGAGCGCCGCCATTGATGACGTGCTGGCACTGGTGCGCCCGGATCTGCAGGCCTTCGCCGGCTACAGCTCGGCGCGCAGTGCGGCGGTGCAGGGCGAGGTCTGGTTGAACGCCAATGAGTCGGCCTGGGCCAATCCCGCTGATGCCGCAGGCAGCAGCCGGCGCTATCCCGAACCGCAGCCGTTGGCATTGCGCGAGAGACTGGCGGCGCTGTACGGCGTGACGCCACAGCAGCTGCTGATCGGTCGCGGCAGCGACGAAGCCATTGATCTGCTGGTGCGCGCGCTGTGCGTGCCGGGCCGCGATGGCGTGCTGGTCACACCGCCGGTGTTCGGCATGTACGCGGTCTGTGCACGCCTGCAGGGCGCCGCACTGCTTGAAGTGCCGCTGGTGGATACCGAAGACGGTTTGCGTGCGGATCTGGATGCGGTGATCGATACGGCCAAGTCGCGCAACGCCAAGCTGGTCTTCCTGTGCGCACCGTCCAACCCGGCCGGCAGCGATATCGGCCTGGACGAGATCGAGCGGGTGGCCACTGCTCTGCGCGGGCAGGCGCTGGTAGTGGTCGACGAGGCCTATGTTGAGTACGCACAACGCCCGTCGGCAACCACGCTGCTGACCGCGCATGCCAACGTCGCCGTGCTGCGTACGCTGTCGAAGGCGCACGCGCTGGCCGCGGCCCGAATCGGCACCCTTATCGCCGCACCGGAGCTGATTGCCGTGCTGCGCCGCTGCCAAGCACCGTACCCCGTGCCGACCCCATGCGCGGACCTGGCCGTGCAGGCACTGCAGTCGGCCGCGCTGGCACGCACTGCTGAGCGCGTGGCCACGGTCATCGCCGAGCGCGAACGCCTGTTCGCGTCGCTGCCCGGCCTGCCCGGCGTTCGTCGCGTGTACCGCTCGTCCGGCAACTACCTGCTGGTCCGCTTCTCGGATGCCCAGGCCGCGTTCGATACGCTGCTGGCTGCTGGCGTGGTGGTGCGCGATCAGCGCGCCGCGCCGCAACTGGGCGATGCCCTGCGCATCAGCATCGGCAGCCCCGAAGAGAACGACCGCGTGCTTGCGGCCCTGTCGGCGCGGAGGGCCGCAGCATGACCCCGATCCTGTTCATCGACCGCGACGGCACCCTCATCGAGGAGCCGTCCGATTTCCAGATCGATGCCTACGAGAAGCTGCGCTTCGTGCCGCAGGTGATCCCGGCGCTGCTGAAGCTGCGGGATGCCGGCTACCAGTTCGTGATCGTCACCAACCAGGATGGCCTGGGCAGCGACAGCTACCCACGTGCCAGCTTCGATGGCCCCAACGAGCTGATGCTGCAGATCTTCGAGAGCCAGGGCATTACCTTCCGTGACGTGCTGATCGATTGCAGCTGGCCGCAGGACAACGCGCCGACCCGCAAGCCGGGCATCGGCCTGATGACCGCCTACCTGCAGGATCGCAGCATCGACTGGGCACGCTCCGGCATGGTGGGTGACCGCATCACCGATCTGCAGTTTGCCGACAACCTCAACATCCGCGGTTTCCAGCTGCGCACCGAGCAGTTCGGTGGCGAGTGGGACTGGCCGGGCATCGCCCACGCGCTGGCCGACGCGCCACGCACCGCAGTAGTCCAGCGCAATACCAAGGAAACGAAGATCCGCGTTGAGCTGGACCTGGATCGTGCGGGCGATGCACGCATCTCCACCGGCCTGCCGTTCTTCGACCACATGCTGGAACAGATCGGCAAGCACGGTGGCTTCGCGCTGGACATCCAGGCCGAGGGTGACCTGCACATCGACGAGCACCACACCATCGAAGACACCGGGCTCGCATTGGGCCAGGCCCTGCGCGAGGCGCTGGGCGACAAGCGCGGCATTGGTCGCTACGGTTTCACCCTGCCGATGGACGAGACCCTGGCCAGCGCGGCACTGGATTTCAGCGGCCGGCCGTACTTCGTGTTCGAGGGTGAGTTCAAGCGCGAGCGGGTGGGCGACATGCCGACCGAGCTGGTGCCGCACTTCTTCCGTTCGCTGTGCGATGCCAGCGGCCTGAACCTCAACCTGCAGGTGCGCGGTGACAACGATCACCACAAGGTCGAGGCCTGCTTCAAGGCGCTGGCGCGTGCGCTGCGTCCAGCGTTGGCCCGGCAGGGCACCGCGCTGCCTTCCACCAAGGGGGCGTTGTGAGCGACGTCGCGCTGATCGACGCGGGTGGTGCCAATCTTGGTTCGGTGCGCTATGCGCTTGAACGCCTCGGCGCAAGCGTTCGGCTGGTGCGCGATGCCGATGGGCTGGCCGGCGCGCAGCGGGTGATCCTGCCCGGCGTCGGTGCGGCTGGTCCAGGCATGCAGCGCCTGCACGCGCAAGGCCTGGTCGAGCCGCTGCAGCGACTGGAGGTGCCGCTGATGGGTATCTGCCTCGGCATGCAGCTGCTGTTCGAACGCTCCGAGGAAGCGGGCGTGGAGACACTGGGGCTGATTCCCGGCGTGGTGCGCAAGCTGGTGCCGGCCTGCGGCATCCGCGTGCCGCACATGGGCTGGAACCGGCTGCTGCCGCTGCGCGAATCGCTGCTGCTGCGCGGTGTACCGGAGCGCGCCAGCGCCTACTTCGTGCACAGCTATGCGGCGCCGCTCAATACCCACACCGTCGCTGCCTGCGACCACGGTGGCCTGTTCACTGCCGTGGTGGAGCAGGGGCGTTACTACGGCGCACAGTTCCACCCCGAGCGCTCCGGCGAGACCGGCTCGCTGATGCTGCGCAATTTCCTCGAGGGCACCGCTGCATGAGTTTCATCGTCTACCCCGCGCTGGATATCCGCGATGGCCGCGTGGTGCGGCTGCGCCAGGGCGACTACGCGCAGGAAACCACCTATGGCGACGATCCATTGCCACGCGCGCGGGCCTTCGCCGCGCGAGGTGCGCAGTGGATGCATCTGGTCGACCTGGACGCTGCACGCGCCGGTGGCTACACGCTGGCACCGCTGCTGTCGTCGATCCGCGCGCAGACGCCGCTGCAGGTGCAGACCGGTGGTGGCGTGCGCGGCCGCGCCGATGTAGCGCGCATCCTCGATGCCGGCGCGGGCCGCGTGGTGGTCGGTTCGCTGGCCGTGCGTCGTCCCGATGAAGTGGTCGGCTGGCTGGAGGAATTCGGCGCCGATCGCATCACCATTGCGCTGGACGCTCGTCAGGATGCGCAGGGCCAATGGCAGCTGCCGGTGCACGGCTGGACCGAGAACGCCGGGGTAACCCTGGATGAGCTGGCGCAGCGCTACGCGCGCGCCGGCATGCGCCACCTGCTGTGCACCGACATCGCCCGCGACGGCATGCTGGCCGGGCCCAACATCGGCCTCTACCAGCACCTGTCGGGCTTGCTGCCGGGTGTGGCGGTGCAGGCCTCCGGTGGCATCCGCGACGTGGCCGATGTGGCCGAGGCCCGTGCCGCCGGCTGCGGCGGCGCCATCCTCGGCAAGGCGCTGCTGGAGCAGCGCATGGACCTGGCGGAGGCACTGGCATGTTGAGCCGGCGCATCATTCCGTGCCTGGACGTGCGCGATGGCCGCGTGGTCAAGGGCGTGCGTTTCCGCGACCACGTCGACATGGGCGATATCGCCGAGCTGGCGCAGCGCTACCGTGACCAGGGCGCCGACGAGCTGGTGTTCTATGACATCGGCGCCAGCCCCGAGGCGCGCTCAGTGGACGTGGCCTGGATCGAGCGCATCGCGCGGCTGATCGACATTCCGTTCTGCGTGGCCGGTGGCATCGACAGCGTGGAAACTGCGCGTCGCGTGTTGTTCGCCGGCGCCGACAAGGTGTCGATCAACTCGCCTGCGCTGGGCCGTCCCGAACTGATCACAGAACTGGCCGACGAGTTCGGCGTGCAATGCGTGGTGGTCGGTGTCGATTCGGTGCGCGAAGCGGATGGCCAGTGGCGGGTGCGCCGTTTCAGCGGAGACCCGGACAAGACCCAGGCGGTGCCACTGCGCACCCTGGACTGGATTGTCGAGGCGCAACGGCGGGGCGCCGGCGAGATCGTGCTGAACTGCATGGACAGCGACGGCGTGCGCCGTGGCTACGATGTCGTGCAACTGCAGCAGGCGCGGGCACTGTGCCAGGTACCGTTGATCGCCTCTGGCGGTGCCGGTGCGATGGAGCACTTCGCCGAAGCCTTCGACCAGGCCGACGTCGACGGCGCGCTGGCTGCCAGCGTGTTCCACAGCGGCGCCATCGCCATTCCAGAATTGAAGCGCTACCTGCGCGGACAGCAGATCGAGGTGCGGGATGTCTATTGAAATCAGGCCGTCCTTGGACGCGTTGCAGGCGCTGGACTGGGGCAAGGGCGACGGCCTGCTGCCGGCGGTGGTGCAGGATGCCGATACCCTGCAGGTGCTGATGCTGGGCTATGTCAGCGCAGAGTCGCTGGCGGCCACGTTGGCCATCGGCCACATGACTTTCTTCAGCCGCAGCAAGCAACGGTTGTGGACCAAGGGTGAGCAGTCCGGCAACGTGCTGGTGGTGCAGTCGATCAGCGTCGACTGCGATGCCGATACGTTGCTGGTGATGGCACGTCCCGCCGGGCCGACCTGCCATACCGGCGCCGAGAGCTGTTTCGACCAGGCGCCGAAGGACTTCCTGGGCGGGCTGGGCCAGCTGGTGGCGATGCGCGAGGCGCAGCGGCCACCGGGCAGCTACACCACCAGCCTGTTCGAGGGCGGCATCCGCCGCATCGCGCAGAAGGTGGGCGAGGAGGGCGTGGAGACAGCCCTGGCGGCGGTGGCGCAGGACGATGAAGCGCTGCTGGGCGAGGCATCGGACCTGCTGTACCACCTGCTGGTGCTGCTGCGCGCGCGTGGTTTGTCGCTGGAGGATGCGCGGGCGGTGCTGGAAAAGCGCCATCGTTGAGGAAGGCGTGCGGACCAGCGGTCCGCACCCACCTTTGCAATGCAGCCGAGCTTGGCTCGGCTCTACAATAGAGGGTCTTCTTCTTTCCCGGACCGCCCATGAAACTGCCTGCCGCCTGGCTGTGCTGCCTGTTGCTGACCTCGCCGGCCTGGGCCGCGGACACTGTGGTCACCGGCAAGGTCTATCTGGAACGCGACGGCCGGCCGGGTCGCGGTGCGACCGATCCGGGCCTGGCCGGGGTGCAGGTCTCCAACGGCGAGACCCTCGTCAAGACCGCCGCCGACGGCAGCTACAGCCTGCCGGTGCGTGATGGCCAGACCGTGTTCGTGATCAAGCCCGATGCGTATTCCTTCCCGAAGGCGGCCGATGGCCTGCCCTCGTTCTGGCGCCACTACCGTCCGAACGGTTCGCCGGCGCTGAAGTACGGTGGCATTGCCGCCACCAGCGACGTCACCCGCAACTGGGATTTCGCCCTGCAGTCGGATCGCCATGACAGCCGTCGTGGTTTCCAGATGCTGGTGTTCACCGATTCGCAGACCGCCAGCCTGAAGGACATCGGCTACTACCAGCAGTCGATCGTGGCGCCGCTGGTCGGTCAGACCAAGGCGCGCATGGGCACCACCCTGGGTGACATCGTCAACGATGACCTGACCCTGTATCCGGCGATCAACAAGGTCACCACCGAACTTGGCGTGCCGTGGTTCCATGTGCCGGGCAACCACGACCTCGACTTCGATGCCGCCAGCGATGAGCACTCGCTGGACAGCTGGCGCAACATCTACGGCCCGGATACCTACGCGGTGGAGGAGGGTGGCGCCAGTTTCGTGTTCCTGGACGACGTGGTGTACGACCCCAAGGCCAAGCCGAAGTACATCGGCGGCCTGCGCGAAGACCAGTTCGCCTTCCTCGCCAGCTACCTGAAGGGCCTGCACAAGGACCGCCTGCTGGTGCTGGGCATGCACATCCCGCTGTTCGACGCCGCACCGGGTCGCGAGACCTTCCGCCATGCTGACCGTCAGCGCCTGTTCGACCTGTTGAAGGATTTCCGCAACGTGCTGGTGCTGAGCGGCCACAGCCACACCCAGCAGCACGTCTACCACGGCAAGGCCGAGGGCTGGAACGGCGACAAGCCGCTGCACGAATACAACGTGGGTGCCAACTGCGGCGCGTTCTGGTCGGGCGTAAAGAATGCCGCCGGCGTGCCGGACAGCACCATGAGCGATGGCACGCCGAAGGGCTATGCATTGCTCGACGTGGCCGGCAATGGCAGCTACAAACTGCAGTACCGCGTGGCCGGCAAACCGGCCAGCGAGCAGATCGGCCTGCACGCACCGAAGGTGCTGCGCCAGGGGGCCTACCCGGCGTGGGGCATCTATGCCAACGTCTACATGGGTGAGGATGCCAGCGTGGTCGAGTACCGCGTCGATGGCGGCGCCTGGCAGCCGATGAAGCAGGTCAGCCAGCCCGATCCGCGCCTGATGGTAGAGAACGTGGCCGACGATCTGGCTGACAGCCTGCGTGGCTACGACCGCTCGCCGGAGGCCACCGCATCGCCGCACCTGTGGCGTGGCGCGCTGCCGACCGATCTGGCCGTGGGCAGCCACAAGGTCGAGGTGCGCTCCACCCAGCCCGACGGTGCGGTGTTCACCGCCAGCACCCGCTACAGCCTGCAGACTGCCCAGCCCTGACCTCCGCATCACGGCCCCAGCGAAAGGACCCCGCATGGATATCCGCTTCATGGCCGGCACCACGCCGGTGACCCTCAGCCGCCATTGGTTCACCGGCGCGATGCAGCTGCAGAGCGCCTCCGAGACGGTCTGGGTGCAGCACCCGCTGCATCCGGGCACCCACTTCTCGTTCTCGCTGGTACAGTCGTGGCTGCGCCACATCGCCGGCCATGAAGTGCTGGTCGAGCGCACCCGGCCGCTGCTGTTTGCCGGCTTCCGCCCGCAGCGGCTGCGCGTGCTGGTGGATGGTGTGCAGGTGGCCGAACAGGAAGGCATGTAGGCCAACCTGAATCATCGGCGTGCTAGGCAAAGCCGCCCCGATGCCTGAGAATCGGGGCGATTCAATCGATCCAAGCAGGCCAGCGTGACCATCGCAGCAGCGTCCCCGGTTTCCTCCGACTCCGCCCGCGGCGGTCCTCCGCGCTGTCTGGTGGTCGCCGATGTCGGCGGCACCTTCGCCCGCCTTGCGCTGGCTGAAACCCAACCCGGCCAGGCGCCGCTGCTGGGCAGCCATCGCACCTATGCCTGCGCCGAGCACCCCAGCCTGGCCGCGATCCTGGCTGATTTCACCGCAGGCCTTGGCCAGCCGGTGCAGACTGCGGTGGTGGCCATCGCCGGCCTGCTCGATGGCGATGTACTGATCAATTCCAACCTGCCGTGGACGGTCTCGCTGTCGGCCACCCGCGCGCAGTCCGGGCTGCATGAGCTGCAGCTGATCAATGATTTCGAAGCGGTGGCGCTGGCCATCCCGTACCTGCAGCCGGAAACCTTGGTGCCACTGAACGGCGACGCTGATCCGGCACAGGCGTTCCCGGCGCTGGTGCTGGGCGCGGGCACCGGCCTGGGCGCCGCGCTGCGTTTCGCCGATGGCGAGCGCCCGGTGCTGGCCAGCGAGATCGGCCATGCCGCGCTCGGCGCCGGCAACGCGCTGGAACTTCAGGTGCTGGGCAAGCTGCTGCAGCGCTGGGCGCACGTGGACAACGAGCGCGTGCTGTCCGGCAGTGGCCTGATGAACCTGTACCCGTGCCTGTGCGAGCTGCGCGGCGTCACCCCGGTGTGGACCAGCACCGAGGCGCTGATCGGCGCCGCCCGCGGCGGCGAGGATGCGCTGGCGGTGGAGACGCTGCAGGTGTTCTGCGCCTGGCTGGGCAGCCTGGCCGGCGACGCGGCGATCGCCGTCGGCGCACGTTCGGTGTACCTGGCCGGCGGCATTTCCGCGCACGTGCGGGATTTCCTGGCCGATGGCCGTTTCCGTGAGCGCTTCCTCAACAAGGGCGTGCTGACCGAGGTGCTGCGCCAGGTGCCGGTATGGCGCGTGGAGCATGGCCAGCTGGGGGTACTCGGTGCAGCGGTCTGGCACGCCGCACGACAGCCCACGCACGACTGATCGGCACGGCCGGCATCGGGCCGGCCGTGCATTGCAGACTGGGAGGGGAAGATGGTGGATCGCAGGCAGTTCCTGCAGGCCGGCGCACTGGCCGCAGGCATGGCGGCTTTGCCGGGCGTGCAGGCGCGCACGCAGAGTGGGGCCAAGGTGGTTTCGACCTGGGACTTTGGCGTGCCGGCCAACCAGGCCGCATGGAAGGTGCTGGCGCAGGGCGGCAGTGCGCTGGATGCGGTAGAAGCGGGCGCACGCTGGGCCGAGAGTGAGCTGTGCAACCCTACCGTCGGTCATTGCGGCAACCCGGATCGCGATGGCGTGCTGAGCCTGGACGCGAGCATCATGGATGGCGATGGCCGTTGTGGCGCAGTGGCTGCGCTGGTCGACATCCTGCATCCGGTGTCGGTAGCCCGCAAAGTGATGGAAAACAGCCCGCATGTTTTGCTGGTGGGCGAGGGCGCGCAGCAGTTCGCGGTGCAGCAGGGTTTCGAGCGCAAGCACCTGCTGACGCCGCAGGCCGAAGCGGCCTGGCGCGATTGGCTGAAGACCGAGAAGTACCAGCCACAGATCAATGCCGAGCGCCGTGGTATTCCCGGCAACAGCGACAACCACGACACCATCGGCATGCTGGCGCTGGATGCCAAGGGCCATCTGGCAGGTGCCTGCACCACCAGCGGTATGGCCTGGAAGCTGCACGGCCGGGTCGGCGACAGCCCGATCATCGGTGCCGGCCTGTATGTCGACAACGAAGTGGGTGCGGCCACCGCCTCGGGCGTAGGTGAGGAGATGATCCGCAACGCTGCTTCGTTCCTGGTGGTCGAGCTGATGCGCCAGGGGCGCTCGCCCGCGCAGGCATGTCGCGAGGCGATCGACCGTGTGGTGCGCAAGCGGCCGGAGGCGAGCAAGACCCTGCAGGTGTGCTTCCTGGCCATGAACAAGCAGGGCGAGGTGGGCGCCTACGCGCTGCATCGCGGCTTCGTCTACGCCGTGTGTGATGCGCAGCGCCAGGATGAGCTGCGCGTTTCGCCGTCGATCTACACGAGCACGCAGGCGTGAGCAAGCGGCTCACCCTGGAGATCGCCAGCAACTCGTTGGCCTCGGCATTGGCCGCGCAGGCCGGCGGCGCCGACCGCATCGAGCTGTTCGACAACCTGGCCGAAGGCGGTACCACGCCGTCATTCGCCAGCATCGCGATGGCCCGCGAACGCCTGTCGATTCCGCTGTTCGTGCTGGTGCGGCCACGCCCGGGCGACTTCCACTACGACGCGCTGGAAACCGAACTGATGCTGCGTGACATCGCGCAGTGCCGCGCGCTGGGCTGCGATGGCGTGGTGATCGGCGCGCTGGATGTGCAGGGCGGTATCGACCTGGCGCTGTGCCGTGAACTGGTGCAGGCCGCCGGGCCGTTGCAGGTGACCTTCCATCGCGCCTTTGATGCGGCCCGCGACCTGCCAGCAGCACTGGAACAGGTGATCGGACTGGGCTGCCAGCGCGTGCTGACCTCGGGCGGCCAGGTCAGCGCCGAGGCCGGTGCCGATGTGCTGGCGGGTCTGGTCACACAAGCGGCGGGGCGCATCGGTGTGATGGCCGGCGCGGGGCTGGGCCCGGCCAACATTGCCTCGGTCGCGCGGAAGAGCGGCTGCAGCGAGCTGCACGCGTCGGCCAAGGGCCTGCGGCGCTCGGCCATGCAGTTCCAGAATCCGGCCCTGCGCGGACTGGATCCGGACTGGAGCCAGACCAGCACCGCGACCGTGGCCGCGCTGCGGCAGGCGCTGGACGGCGCAAGGTAACCCGCTTCTTCTGTAGAGCCGAGCCCACGCTCGGCTGCTCTTTGCGGCGAACAACAGCAGCCGAGCGCGGGCTCGGCTCTACAACGACCCGCTGCCGGCCGCACGCGACGCCGCGGACAAAATAGTTCCGCGCGTGATTGTCGCAATCGTGTCATGCATTCCTGCGCCGATCTCTCAGCGATAGTCCGCAACCCATTGATTACTATCGATACCGGTAGCCAACAACGGCACGCCGTCGCCGGTTTGTGCGCCGCCGCATGCCGTGCATGGTTCAGCTGTGCTTTAGTTTGGATCGATCCACAGGGGAGGGCGCCGCGACGGTCTTGAACCGATCCAAGCGCCCGGATCAGCCGTAGTGCCGCGCCACCACCCGTCCGTGCGTCCACACTTTCGAAGAGCAACCACCCATGGCTCAGATCGTCCGCAAGCGCCGTCACCTGCTGTCCCAGGCCCTGGTCCTGGCCCTGCTTCCCCTGGCTGCCAGTGCGCAGGAAGCCTCAAGCTCGTCCACCAAGGATCTCGATGCGGTCACCGTCACCGGCTCGCGCATCAAGCGCGCCAGTGTCGAAGGCCCGGCACCGGTCAATGTGATCACTGCCGCGCAGATCCAGAAGGAAGGCTTCGTCAGCGTGTACGACGCGCTGAAGACCCTCACCGAAGCGACCGGCACTGTTGAAGCCGCCTCGCAGTGGGGCTCGCATACGCCCAATGCCAGCGGCCTGAACCTGCGCGGGATGGGCCCGAACCGCTCGCTGTTGCTGGTCAACGGCCGTCGCGTGGCGGACTACCCGCTGCCGTATGGCGGTGAAACCAACTTCTCCAACTACGGCAACATTCCGGCCGCGGCGGTGGAGCGCATCGAAGTGCTGACCGGTGGCGCCTCGGCCATCTATGGTTCGGATGCGATCGCCGGCGTGGTCAACGTCATCCTGAAAACCAACTACGACGGCGATGAAGTGCGCGTACGCGGTGGCACCTCCACCGAAGGCGGCCGTGATACCTGGGACCTGTCCTGGGCCGGCGGCAAGACCGGCGACAACTGGAGCGTGACCTACGCGCTGCAGTACACCAAGCGCGACCCGCTGTTCGGTCGTGACCGCCCGCAGATGGACGATGCCGATGATGCACCGTATCCGTCCTGGAACATGGAACAACGCAAGGTCGGCTTCCGTCCCACCGCCGGCCTGGCGCTGATCGATCCGACCACCGGCCAGCGCCTGGCGCCGCCCACCGGCACCTGCGAGAAGTTCGACGGCGAGTACTACACCGCCGATCGATTGGTCTACAACTACGCCGCCAACACCATCACCAACACCGGCCGCCTGTGCGGCATGAGTGCGGACTATGCGAACTGGCTGCTTACGGGCGGTGCCGAGAACGTGTCCGGCAACCTGTATGCCACCTTCGACTTCAGCAATGACCTGCAGGCCTGGACCAACCTGGCCGTCTACCGCTCCGAAGCGATCTGGGGCACCAATCCGCCGAGCGTGTCGCTGATCGACGACGACAACGGCTACTACTGGGATGCCAACCGCAACCGCCCGATCCTGGGCGTGCGCCAGTTCACGCCAAATGAAGTCGGTGGCCTGGATACGCTGCGCAACACCAACCGCGAACTGTCCTGGGACTGGAGCGCCGGCCTGCGTGGCCGCCTCGCTGACCGCTTCGACTGGAGCACCACAGTGGGGCGTTCCTACTACCGCGTTGAAGAACGGCAGAACGTGGTCGACAAGCAGAAGTCGTATGAATACTTCCTGGGTCCGAAGCTGGGCACCACCGCCGATGGCGAGGCGATCTACGCACTGAACGAATCGCGCTGGTGGAATCCGCTGACGCCGGACCAGTACTGGCAGATGGGCACGGTGGCGAGGAACCGCGCATCATCGTGGGTCAACCAGGCTTCGGCGGACATCACCGGCGAGCTGTTCCAAGGATGGGCGGGTCCGATTTCGTTCGCGGCAGTGGCCGAAGTCGCGCAGCAGGGCTATCACCTCAGCCCCGATCCGCGTGCAGGTATCGACTTCGACCTGCAGAACGTTGATCGCGGCGGCGGCGAGCGCACCCGCTATTCGGCCGGCGTCGAGTTCAAGATCCCCCTGCTGGAGAGCGTGACCGCCACTGCGGCCGCGCGCTATGACCGCTATGGCAACTACAAGGCTGACAACAGCGGCGAAGCGCTGGACATCGGCAGCCAGAAGGAAACCACCTGGAACGTCGGCCTGGAATGGCGCCCGGTGGAGTCGCTGCTGGTGCGTGGCTCCTACGCCACCAGTTTCCATGCGCCGGACATGCACTACCTGCTGGGCCAGCCGAGCAGCTCCGAAGTGCAGACCTATGACCGCCTGCGCTGCATCCAGAGCGGCGCTTACCTGGTCAACAACTGCGGCGTGGGCAACACCGACGTCTGGTACACCTTCGACGTGAACCGCCGCGGCACGCCACTGCTGCGTTCGGAAACCGGCGATTCGTGGACGGTCGGTTTCGTCTGGGATGTGATGCCCAATCTGTCGGTCAGTGCCGACTACTGGGCGATCAAGCTGGAAGACATGATCGTCGACGTCGGCGCCGACGAGGTGCTGGCCAGCGAAGCCGGCTGCCTGACCGGCAAGAACATCGACGGTACACCGTGGGCCAATCCGGCCGGTGGCGAATACTGCGCCGGCATCCTGGCCCGCGTGAACCGCGACAGCAACGGCCGTCTGGTATCGATCGAGCGCGGGCCGTTCAACCTGGCCAGCCGCGAAGTGCGCGGTATCGACCTGACCGCGCGCTATCGCCTGGAAACCGCGCAGTGGGGCAGCTTCCAGCTGGGCCTGAACTACACCAACCAGATCTCGACCAAGGAACAGCGCTACGCCAACGACCCGAACCCGGAGCGTCGTGACCGCGACCTGCGCAGCAAGCTGCGCGCGAGCCTGGCCTGGCAGCGCGGCAACTGGAACGCCAATGTCTATGCCGACCGCATCGGTTCGGTGCCGGGCGTGCGCTACCACTGGGGCACCGATCGCCTGAACAACCCGGGTGGCTGCCTGCCGTTCGCTGATGGCTATGTGCCCAGCGACAGCCCGTCGCTGAACTGCCTGGAACCGGCAACACGTCCGGATGGCTCGCCCAACCCGAACCCGAACGCCGGCCAGCAGACCACGCGTTACTACGGGCGGGTCGGGCCGTTCATCACCTGGAACTTCAACATGGGCTACCAGGTGACCGAACGCGCCAAGGTCAACGTCTACGTCAACAACGTGTTCAATTCGGCCAGCTGGAACCACAAGGATCCGTACAAGCTGGACTATGACTTCGCCCCTACCCGCCTGCTCGGCGCGGTGGGCCGCGAGTTCGCGCTGGAGTACGTGTTCACCTTCTGAGGCGGATAGCGGGCGGTACGCCGGGCATGGCCCGGCGCTACCGGCTGGACGGGGCGGCTGGATTTGACCTTCCCACGATGGCAAGGTTTAGCCTGTCCGCATCCAGAAGGAACCCCGGGAATCCGATCATGAGCACGCCCCGCGCCATTGCAGCCCCCGCAAGCCCCGCCACCATCAGCCTGCCCATCGAGGGCATGACCTGTGCCAGCTGTGTCGGCCGGGTCGAGGCAGCGCTGTCCAAGGTCGAGGGCGTCGGCAGTGTCTCTGTGAACCTCGCCACCGAGCGCGCGGACATCCGGCCCTCCGGTCCGGTTGATCGCGCGGCGCTGATCCAGGCGGTGGAGCGGGTGGGCTACGACGTGCCGGCTGCCACCGTTGAACTGGCCGTGGAAGGCATGACCTGCGCCTCCTGCGTGGGTCGCGTGGAGCGCGCGCTGCTGGCGGTGCCAGGCGTGAGCCAGGCCAGCGTGAACCTGGCGACGGAGCGTGCGACCGTGCGCGGCGTGGCAGGCGTTGACGCGCTGGTGGCGGCCATCGACAAGGTCGGCTACGCCGCACACCTGATCGAGGCCGGCGTGCAGTCCGACGATGAGGTTGCAGAAAAGAAGGATGCCGAGCGCGCCGAACTGAAACGCGATCTGATCGTGGCGTCCGCGCTGGCGCTACCGGTGTTCGTGCTGGAGATGGGTTCGCACCTGATTCCCGGCATGCACGAATGGGTGATGGCCACCATTGGCATGCAGACCAGCTGGTATCTGCAGTTCGCATTGACCCTGCTGGTACTGGCCATTCCCGGCCGCCGTTTCTACCAGAAGGGTTTCCCGGCGCTGCTGCGGCTTGCGCCGGACATGAATTCACTGGTGGCGGTGGGCACCGCCGCGGCGTTCGGTTATTCGGTGGTAGCGACCTTTGCACCGCGGCTGCTGCCGCCGGGCACGGTGAACGTCTACTACGAAGCGGCAGCGGTAATCGTCGCGCTGATCCTGCTCGGCCGCTTCCTTGAGGCCCGCGCCAAGGGCCGTACCTCCGAGGCGATCAAGCGTCTGGTCAACCTGCAGGCCAAGGTCGCCCATGTGATCCGTGACGGCCGCACCGTCGACATCCCGGTCAATGAAGTGCTGAGCGGCGACGTGGTGGAAGTACGCCCGGGCGAGCGCGTGCCGGTCGATGGCGAGGTGGTCGACGGTCGCAGCTACATCGACGAGTCGATGATCAGCGGCGAGCCGATTCCGGTCGAGAAGCAGTCGGGCAGCAGCGTTGTCGGTGGCACGGTCAACCAGAAGGGTGCGCTGACGGTGCGCGCGACGGCGGTGGGCGCGCAGACGATGCTGGCGCAGATCATCCGCATGGTCGAACAGGCGCAGGGCTCGAAGCTGCCGATCCAGGCGGTGGTCGACAAGGTCACGCTGTGGTTCGTGCCGGCGGTGATGCTGGCCGCGCTGGCGACCTTCGCAGTCTGGCTGATCTTCGGACCATCGCCGGCGCTGAGCTTCGCGCTGGTCAATGCGGTGGCGGTGCTGATCATTGCCTGCCCCTGCGCGATGGGCCTGGCCACGCCAACCTCGATCATGGTCGGTACCGGCCGTGGCGCGGAGATGGGCGTGCTGTTCCGCAAGGGTGAAGCGCTGCAGCTGCTGAAGGACGCGCAGGTGGTGGCGGTGGACAAGACCGGCACGCTGACCGAGGGCCGCCCGCGCCTGACCGACTTCGAGATCACGGACGGTTTCGATCGCAGCACGGTGCTGGCGGCAGTGGCCGCAGTGGAATCGCGCTCGGAGCATCCGATCGCCCGCGCCATCGTGGATGCGGCTACCGAGCAGGGCATCGCGTTGCCGGCGATGGCCGATTTCGAATCGGTCACCGGCATGGGCGTGCGTGCCAGCATTGATGGCGCGCGCGTGGAGGTGGGGGCTGATCGTTTCATGCGCGATCTGGGCGTGGACATCACTTTGTTTGCGACGCTGGCGGCAGAGCTGGGCACCCAGGGCAAGTCGCCGCTGTATGCCGCCATCGACGGCCGCCTGGCCGCGATCATCGCGGTATCCGATCCGATCAAGCCGAGCACGCCGGCCGCGATCGCGGCGCTGCATCAGCTGGGCCTGAAGGTGGCGATGATCACCGGCGACAACGCCGGTACCGCGCAGGCGATCGCGCGCCAGCTGGGCATCGATGAGGTGGTGGCCGAAGTGCTGCCGGAAGGCAAGGTCGAAGCGGTGCGCCGCCTGAAGGCTACGCATGGCCACGTGGCCTTCGTCGGTGATGGCATCAACGATGCGCCGGCACTGGCCGAAGCCGATGTCGGCCTGGCCATCGGGACCGGCACCGATATCGCGGTGGAGTCGGCCGATGTGGTGCTGATGTCGGGCAACCTGCAGGGCGTGCCGAATGCCATCGCGCTGTCCAAGGCGACGCTGGGCAACATCCGGCAGAACCTGTTCTGGGCCTTCGCCTACAACACCGCGTTGATCCCGGTAGCGGCCGGCGTGCTGTACCCGGTCTGGGGCGTGCTGCTGTCGCCGGTGTTCGCGGCCGGTGCGATGGCGCTGTCCAGCGTGTTCGTGCTGGGCAATGCACTGCGCCTGCGCCGCTTCCAGGCACCGATGGCGGACGCCCCGGCCGCAACCCATTGAAGGAGACGTGCATGAACATCGGTGAAGCCGCCAAGGCCTCCAGCGTTTCGGCCAAGATGATCCGCTACTACGAACAGATCGGCCTGATTCCTGCGGCCGACCGCACCGAGTCTGGCTACCGGGCGTATTCGCAGGCGGACATCCATCGCCTGCGTTTCATCCGCCGCGCGCGTGATCTCGGCTTCCAGGTGGCCGAAATCACCGATCTGCTGGGCCTGTGGAACGACACCTCGCGGCACAGTGCCGACGTGAAGCATCTGGCCGAACAGCACATTGCCGATCTGGAACAGCGCATCGAGCACATGCGGCAGATGGCCGACACGCTGAAGTCGCTGATCAGCTGCTGTGCGGGCGACGAGCGCCCGGAATGCCCGATCCTGCAGCGGTTGGGCGAAGACGAAGAGACGCAGGTGCCGGACGAAACGCCGAAGAGCGGCGCGGTGCGGCGGCGCGCGCGCAGGCATTGAGCACGACAACGCAGGCATGAAAAAACCCGCCCGGTGCCGTCGCACCTGGCGGGTTTCGTTGTCGATGCGGGGCAGGGGATCAGGGCGCGCGCGGCGGGAAGCCGGCATCGTTCAACGCTGCCACGATCTGCGCTTCGCTGGCCGAGGTCTGCACCTGCACGCGACGGCTGGCCGGATCTGCCTGCACGCTGGCCTGCGGGTCCACGCCTTCGATCGCCTTGGCCACGCTGCGCGCGCAGCCGCCGCAGGTCATGCCTTCAACATGGAATTCCATTTGTAGCTCCTTCGGTGCTCTTGGGGTGGAGTCAGTGTGCACCTTCCAACGATGGCAGGGTCAAGTGCTGGGCTGAACGACAGGCAAGGCGCCGACAAAAAACGGCAGCCACCTGTACCAGCGTGGCTGCCGTGGAGGAACGTGCCCGCCGGAGCAGGGCGTGGGTTGCGCCGGGCGAACCCGCGCAACCCGTGGTGCTTCAGAACTTCCAGGTCGCGCCGAAGTACAGCTGGCGGCCTGCGTAGGTGTTGGAGACGAGACGGGCCTTGGTGTCATTGCCCAGGTGCACGCGCTGCTCGGACTTGGTGGCATTGATCACCGAGGCGGTCAGGGTCCAGTCCGGGGTCAGGTTGTAGGCAACATTCAGGTCCAGCTGGTCATACGGTTCGGTGTAGACGGTGAGGCCATTGTTGAGCCCGCCGACCACCTGGCCGCGACGGTTGAACGAAGCGCGCGCGAGGAACTTCTCGTTCTCGTAGAACACCGTGACGTTGGCCTGGTTCTTGGCGCTGCCAACCAGCGGCGAGGAGCCGATTTCCTGGCCGTCCAGAACAATCGAGGCCAGGTTGGTGTCGTTGTAGGTGTAGTTGGCCTGCACGCCGAAGCCGAAATCGAAGGTGTACTGGCCATACAGCTCGACGCCCTGCGACACACCATCGCGGCCATTGGCCTGGGTCTCGTAGCGCTGCACGTTCACCGCTTCACCGTTGATGACCATCGGCGTGTCGCGCACCACCGGCAAAGTGAAGTTGTCCACGTTCTTGCGGAACAGGCCGACGCCGGCGACTGCGCCCGGCTGGAAGTACCACTCCAGGCCCAGGTCGAACTGGGTGGCCTTGAACGGTTCCAGCTGCTTGTTGCTGCCTTGGCCCACCCAGCCTGCGGTCGAAGCGCCACCGGCAACGCGGCGATCATTGACGTACTCTTCGCTGTAATAGCTCAGTGCGCCCGGTGCTGCGATGTCGGTGTAGCCGGGGCGGGCGATCACCTTCGATGCGGCGCCACGCAGCACCAGCGTGTCGGTGATGTCCCAGGCGATATTGAAACTCGGCAGCACGTCGGTGTACGTGCGATCCACGCCGATCAGGCTGTAGGTCTTGCTCTGCGCCAGGTCGTGCGGCAGGCGCACGAAGCCGCTCTCGCAGCTGTAGGTCGGGTAGGCTGCAGCGGCCGGATCGGTACACGCCATCGGCGCGCCGGACGCGTTGTCCAGGAAGTAGTCGTTGAACTTCTCGATCGAGTCGGAGGACTGCGCGAACTGCTTGGTGCGCACCACGCGCACGCCAACGTTGCCGCGCAGACGCTCGGTGCGGAAGTTGGCCTGGAAGTAGCCCGAATAGATCTTCTCGTTGACGTTGTAGACGAAGTCTTCCTCGGTACGGTTGTGCGAACCGCCGTAGGTCTTGTTCAGGTAGTCGATGTAGGCCGGGTAGTTGATGCCCGGGAACACGTTGGCATTGAAGCCACCAGCGATGTTGCTGATCGGGTTGGACAGGAAGAAGCCAGGCTGCGCATCGCCGGCAGTCGGATCGCAGCCGCTCTGGTAGCGGCTGTTGTCATAGTCGGCCGGGTCACGGCCCGGGCACACCCAGTAGGTGTTGCCGGTGTTGCGGTGGACCTTGCCATCACGGTACTTGGCACCGAACTGGATGGAGTCCAGCCAGCCGGATTCAAACAGCTTGGTGACCTCGGCCTGGAAGTAGTTCTGCTTGACCTCGGTGCGCTTCCACGACGAATCGGTCGAGCCGGTGTCGACTTCGGCGATGCCGTTCATCAGCTGCTGCTGCAGGTCGGGCGAGAAGGTGGCCGAAGGCGTGCCGGTCAGATCCCAGGCGCTGTACAGATTGCCCGACAGGTAGTCGTTGCCGACCTTGCGGCGCGGCTTGGCCGACATCCGGAAGTTCATCGACGGACCACCTTCGGACCAGGTGCGGCCGCCGGTGAACGAGGCCTTCCACAGCGGGCTGATGTCCCAGTCGATGGTCAGGTCAGCGGTCTGCGACAGCGCCTTTTCCTTGCTGTAGCCACCGGTCAGCTGCGGCGTCGGAACCGTGCAGTCGTCCGGGCCCCAGCCGCCGGGCTTGAGGCCGGCAGCCTTGGCCTGGTCTTCATTGCAGTAGTAGGTCTTTCCAGCCAGCTTTTCGAACTGGGCGCCGGTAACGGTGTTGCCGCTGGGATCGAAGTCCAGGCCGTTGAGCAGGCGTCCACCGGCCCAGTTTCCATCGCCATTGAAGCGGGCCATGCTCCATTCCGGAATCTTCAGCATGTTCTGGGTGTAATCACCCTGCAGTTCGAAGCGGAAGTAGTTGGCCGTCATCGTGACGTTGTCGACCGGCTTGAACTGGAAGGTCAGCTGGCCGCCCTTGCGTTCGCGCTTTTCTTCCTTCACCGCGAAATTGACCGAGGTCGGCATGAAGAAATCGCTGTAGTTGCCGCCGGTCTGGTTGTTGAAACCGGACTTGCCCCACCAGTAGTGGATGCCATCCTGCGCCTGCACGTTGCCATAGGCATCGCGGGCCTTGCCGGCGCCATACCACTGGTAGTCCTCGGTGCTGGCTTCCATGGTACGGGTGGTGCGCTTCTGCTGGGTCACGCCGATCAGTACGCCGAAGCGCTCATCCTTGCTGTGCCACGAGTACAGCGCCGACGCCTGCGGGTCGATATCGTGATGCGTATCGGAGGAGGTTCCCTCGAGCGTGACGAAGCCCGAATTGGCCTCCATGTCCAGCGGACGACGGGTGTGCAGGATCACCGTGCCACCGATGCCGCCTTCGTCGATGCGTGCTTCCGGCGACTTGAACAGTTCTGCGCTGGACAGCATGTTCGAGGGCAGCAGGGTGTAGTTGAACGAACGGGTTGCCTCGTCGTTGGTTTCCGACGTGGCGACGTAATTGCCATTCAACTGGGTAAGGGTCAGGTCCGGCGCAAGGCCGCGCACGCTGACACTCTTGCCTTCACCACCGCTGCGGGTGATGACCACGCCGGGCACGCGCTGCAGTGCGTCGGCGACGTTCTTGTCGGGGAATTTGCCGACGTCTTCGGCGGTGATCACTTCGACCACCGCGTTGGCGTCACGCTTCTGCTCAAGGCTCTTTTCAATGGCGTAGCGGTAGCCGGTGACCTGGACGCTGTCCAGATTGGTGGCCTCCTGCGAGCCGGTGGAAGCGGCCTGCTGCGCGGCGGCGCCAGCCGGAATGACGGCGGCGGCCAAGGCCAGCGCGATGGCCAACGCCAGTGCGTCCTGGCCATGCGTACGTGTTGAATGCTTCATTCCCATCTCTCCCTCTCTCCTGGATTGATCCGGTGACGTGGCACGGACAACTTGAATCGATCTAATTTGAAGTGACATTGTCGCTATTGCCATGCAGTGGCAGTAGCACCGTGCGCGTGGCCTGGTACGTCCTGTTGCTGCTCCCCCAACTCCCGGCCATCGCAGTGTCGTTCTTGGATCGATCTAAGCGATGGGCGGGCGTTTTTTAGCATGGGTCGCCCGCGGGCGCATGCTGCTCCGCAATATGGTACTGGCGTGGCGAAGGGATGACGGTTTGCTGAAAACAGTGAAATCGTTTTCGTGCGCAGGGGAAGGGTGGGTCGGCAGGGCTGCGCCCTGCACCTGCTTCAAGCCAGGGCGACGTCTACAGCCAAAGCCAAAGCCAAAGCCAAAGCCAAAGCCAAAGCCAAAGCGGCTCTGGGTTGTCTGTGGCTTGGCGGGGCGGTGTCGGATTGCGGGGACGCCGTAAACCCGTCCATGGGGGCTTGGCCGCGGCATCCATGCCGCGGACACCCCGCAATCCGACACCGCCCCACCTTCGACAGTTTCCCGGTGACGGTTGGATGGGTATTGGTAGACCCGAGCCATGCGTGGATGAACGTCAATCGAAATCGAATATTTCGACATCGGAACGAATTGAGCCGAGCACGGCTCGGCTCTACAAAAATGCAGGCAGATCGCGGAAATCTGTCGAAGGCGGGGTGGGTCCGG
>NZ_JAOCCT010000021.1:0-88243 GCF_029840555.1 Stenotrophomonas sp. GD03877
GGCGCCTGCGGCGGCGAAGAAGGGCTGTTGCCGTTGTCGTCGGGATGATCGTCATCATTGTCGGCGTCATCGCGCCAACGCCAGTCGGCCAGCGTCAACGGATCCAGGCCATAGGCGATGCGCGCCTTGTCGCACTGCGGGCTGGCCTTGCCGTACTCCCACGATGCATCCACCTCACGGCACACGCTGGGCCGGTTGGGGTGGATGGTGCAGCGTGAATACACGCCGATCTGCGCATCCAGCGCCACGCAGCGCACCGGCTTGGAATGGGTGCCGCGCATGCACAGGCGATGCGGGTCCAGTACCTCGGTGAGCTGGTGTGGCACGCCACCGGGGGTGACCTCGTCTGATTCCATCCAGTGGAAGGCCACGCGGTATTGGGTGCAGCAGGCGCCGCAGGTCATGCAGGGATGTTGCATGGGCAAGCCGCCTCGGGCGGCAGTCGGAATCAGGAACGAGGGTGCGGATTTTCCACGAAGTGGGGCGCCGCGCAAGAAATTCCGTAAGCGGCGACAATGAACGGATGAACCGACCCTGCAACATTGCCGCGCGCCTGCCTGAACTGGCGCGTGAACGCCCCGACCAGATCGCCATCCGTTGCCCCGGCCGCCGGGGCGCCGGCAACGGCATGGCCGCCTACGACGTCACCCTGGATTACCGCCAGCTGGACGCCCGCAGCGACGCCATGGCCGCCGGCCTGGCCGGCTACGGGATCGGCCGCGGGGTGCGCACGGTGGTGATGGTGCGGCCCTCGCCGGAGTTCTTCCTGTTGATGTTCGCCCTGTTCAAGCTGGGCGCGGTGCCGGTGCTGGTCGACCCGGGCATCGACAGGCGCGCGCTGAAGCAGTGCCTGGACGAGGCACAGCCGGAAGCCTTCATCGGCATTCCGCTGGCCCATGTGGCGCGGCTGGTGCTGCGCTGGGCACCGTCGGCGGCGCGCCTGGTGACCGTCGGCCGCCGCCTCGGCTGGGGCGGAACCACCTTGGCCGCGCTGGAGCGCGCCGGCGCCAACGGGGGGGCGACGCTGGCCGCCACCGACGGTGAGGACATGGCGGCGATCCTGTTCACCAGCGGCTCCACCGGCGTGCCCAAGGGCGTGGTCTACCGCCATCGCCACTTCGTCGGCCAGATCCAGCTGCTGGGCAGCGCCTTCGGCATGGAAGCGGGCGGGGTGGACCTGCCGACCTTCCCGCCGTTCGCGCTGTTCGATCCTGCGCTGGGCCTGACCTCGGTGATCCCGGACATGGACCCGACCCGGCCGGCGCAGGCCGACCCGGCGCGCCTGCACGACGCCATCCAGCGTTTCGGCGTGACCCAGCTGTTCGGCTCGCCGGCGCTGATGCGGGTGCTGGCGAAGCATGGCCGGCCGCTGCCGACGGTGACCCGGGTGACCTCGGCCGGTGCGCCGGTGCCGCCGGACGTGGTCGCCACCATCCGCAGCCTGCTGCCGGCCGACGCGCAGTTCTGGACGCCGTATGGCGCCACCGAGTGCCTGCCGGTGGCGGTGGTCGAGGGCCGCGAGCTGGAGCGTACCCGTGCCGCCACCGAGGCCGGCGCCGGGACCTGCGTGGGCAATGTGGTTGAACCGAACGAAGTGCGCATCATCGCCATTGATGACGCGCCGCTGCCGGACTGGTCGCAGGCACGCGTGCTGGCCACCGGCGAGGTCGGCGAGATCACCGTAGCCGGGCCGACCGCCACCGACAGTTATTTCAACCGCCCGCAGGCCACGGCGGCGGCAAAGATCCACGAGACGCTGGCCGATGGCAGCACGCGCGTGGTCCATCGCATGGGCGACGTCGGTTACTTCGATGCGCAGGGCCGACTGTGGTTCTGCGGGCGCAAGACGCAGCGCGTGGAGACCACGCGCGGACCGCTGTACACCGAACAGGTCGAGCCGGTGTTCAACACCGTGGCCGGGGTGGCGCGCACGGCGCTGGTCGGTGTCGGCGCCCCGGGTGCACAGGTGCCGGTGCTGTGCGTGGAACTGCAGCGTGGCCAGGCAGACAGCCCGGCGCTGCAGGAAGCGCTGCGTGCGCATGCCGCAGCGCGCACGCCTGAGGCCGGCCTGCAGCACTTCCTGGTGCATCCGGCGTTCCCCGTCGATATCCGTCACAACGCCAAGATCGGCCGCGAGAAGCTCGCCGTCTGGGCCAGCGCCGAACTGGAGAAGCGCGCATGAAGATCCTGGTCACCGGTGGTGGTGGTTTCCTTGGCCAGGCGCTGTGCCGCGGGCTGGTCGAACGTGGCCACCAGGTACTGGCGTTCAACCGCAGCCATTACCCGGAACTGCAGGCGATGGGCGTGGGCCAGATCCGTGGCGACCTGGCCGATGCGCAGGCAGTGCTGCACGCGGTGGCCAGCGTTGACGCGGTGTTCCACAACGGTGCCAAGGCCGGTGCGTGGGGCAGCTATGACAGCTACCACCAGGCCAACGTGGTCGGCACCGACAATGTGATCGCCGCCTGCCGCGCGCACGGCATCAGCCGGCTGGTCTACACCTCCACGCCCAGCGTGACGCACCGTGCCACCCACCCGGTGGAAGGCCTGGGCGCGGATGAAGTGCCCTACGGTGAGGACTTCCAGGCCCCGTATGCGGCGACCAAGGCGATTGCCGAACAGCGCGTGCTGGCGGCCAACGACGCCTCGCTGGCGACGGTGGCACTGCGCCCGCGCCTGATCTGGGGCCCGGGCGATCAGCAGCTGGTGCCGCGCCTGGCCGAACGTGCACGGCAGGGCCGCCTGCGTCTGGTGGGCGATGGCAACAACAAGGTGGATACCACCTACATCGACAACGCCGCGCTCGCACACTTTCTCGCTTTCGAGGCATTGACGCCGGGGGCCGCGTGTGCGGGCAAGGCCTACTTCATTTCCAACGGCGAACCGCTGCCGATGCGCGAGCTGGTCAACAAGCTGCTGGCCGCCGTTGGTGCGCCGACGGTGGACAAGGCGATCAGCTTCAAGGCCGCTTACCGCATCGGTGCGCTCTGCGAGCGCCTGTGGCCGCTACTGCGCCTGCGCGGCGAGCCGCCATTGACCCGCTTCCTGGCCGAGCAGCTGTGCACGCCGCACTGGTACAGCATGGAGCCGGCACGCCGTGACTTCGGCTACGTGCCGCAGGTCAGCGTCGAAGAAGGGCTGCGCAGGCTGAAGGCTTCATCTGCTGCATAGATCGCCGTCACTGGCTGCACACCGCCAGATCGGGAGGATGGACCCACGCCATCCAACGGCCCGGACATCTGCGAGGAGCGCCATGCTGCATTACGCCGTCATCTTTTTCGTCATCGCCATCATCGCCGCTGTGCTCGGCTTCTCCGGCATTGCCGGCGCTGCCAGCAACATTGCCTGGATCCTGTTCGTTGTGTTCCTGGTACTGGCAGTGATCTCGATGTTCCGCAAGCGCGGGTAGAAGACCGCAGGGTAGTGCCGGCCGCTGGCCGGCACGCCCTCTTTGTAGCGTCGAGCATGGCTCGACGCTACACACAGCGCCGCTACACGGCGCTGTGCAATCCGCGATCGGCTTCATGGCGCTCCAGCGCCAGTTCGATCAGCCGCGTGATCAGCGTCGTGTAGTCCACACCGCTGGCGCCCCACAGCTTCGGGTACATGCTGATGCGGGTGAAGCCCGGCAGCGTGTTGACCTCGTTGATGACGATGTCACCGTCTGTGGTGAGGAACACATCCACGCGCGCCATGCCCGCACACTCCAGCGCCTGGTAGGCCCGCAGCGCGGTCTGCTGGATGCGCGCCTGGGTTGCAGCATCGATATCCGCCGGCACCACCACCTCGGCGCCGTCGGCGTTGATGTACTTGGTGTCGTAGGCGTAGAACTCGTCGTGCACCACCACTTCCCCACACAGGCTGGCCTGAGGATGTTCGTTGCCCAGCACCGCGCACTCGATCTCGCGACCGACCACCGCCGATTCCACCAGCACCTTGTGGTCGTAGCGCAGCGCCAATGCCAGCGCCTCGGCGAAGCCCGCTGCATCCTTGACCTTGCTCACCCCCACCGACGAACCCTGGTTGGCCGGCTTCACGAACAACGGCAGGCCGAGCTGCGCGATCACCGCATCGACATCGACTGCCGCCGCCTGATGGCGACGGATGCACAGCCACGGTGCCACCTGCAGCCCGGCGTCGCGCAGCAGGCGCTTGGTCACGTCCTTGTCCATCGCCACCGCCGAGCCCAGTACCGGTGAACCGACGAAGGGCAGGTTGGCCATGCGCAGCAGCCCCTGCAGCGCACCGTCCTCGCCCAGCGGCCCGTGCACGATCGGCAGCACCACATCGATCTGGACGAGCGCGCTGGCCGCATCGGACGGCTGCAGCTGCGCCTGCTCGGCGCCCGGGCGCACCGCCAGCGACGTACCGGACCGATGCAGGGCGATGCGCGACGGATCATCGGCATTGATCAGGAAGGTATCCGGCTGGCTCAGATGCCACTGGCCCTGCTTGTCGATACCGACCAGCACCGGCTCGAAGCGCTCGCGATCGAGCGCATCGAGGATGTTCTTCGCTGACTGCAGCGAAACTTCGTGCTCGGAAGACTTGCCACCGAAGATGATGCCGACCCGGGTCCGTGCCATGGGGAATGCGATGTCCTGTGCGTTGCGTGGCCTCATAGCATGAACCTTCATCGGCCTTCCGCGTGAGGCACAGATGAACCAGAAATCCATCCACGCATGGCGTGGATCTACCGTGTCGACCAAGGTCGACACCCACCACAGCAACACAGAAAGCCGCCCTGACAGCAGCGGGAAACTGTCGAAGGCGGGGTGGGTCCGGTTGTGGGGGTGTCCGCGGCATGGATGCCGCGGCCAAGCCCCCACGGACGGGTTTACGGCGTCCCCCGCCACTGGATCCGCCCCGCCCCCCACGGAATGCCCGCTCTTGCTGTTGCTTCGGCTACTGCTGTTGCCGTTGCCTCTGCGGGTGCCGGGCGGCAGCCCGGCCCAAGCCCCCCACCCACGCAGGTAGAATGCACACATGGCTCTCTCCCTGCTCAAGTCCCTCAAGCCGGTCGCCGGCCGCGCCCTGCAGATCGCCCTGAACCGCGCGCTGGCGCTGGATCCGGATACCCGCCATGCGCTGACCAGCCTGGATGGCCGGCATATCGATCTGACCCTGGAAGCGCCGTCGCTGGCCATGCGCATCAGCGTCGACGGCGACCAGCTGCGGGTCGGCCCGGTGGATGCGCAGGAAGCCGACCTGGCCGTGCGCAGCAGCCTGGCCGGCGTGCTCGCGCAGCTGCCGCTGCTGGCCAACGCACGGCGCGGTGACAACAACGGCAAGGGCCGCGTGCGCGTGGCCGGCGACGCCGAACTGGCACGCCGCCTGCAGCAGCTCGCCAAGGGCTTCGACCCGGACTGGCAGCAGCCCTTCGTCACCGTGTTCGGCGAGGTACTGGGCGTGCAGGTCGCCAATACCCTGCGCAGCGCCCTGCAGCACGCACGCCAGGGCGCGGTCGACCTGGCCCACAGCGCCGCAGAATTCATCACCGAGGAATCGCGCGATGTAGTGCCGCGCGCTGAACTGGATGCCTTCCACGATGATGTGGACGTGCTGCGCGACGACGTGGAGCGCCTTGGTGCACGCGTACAGCGCCTGCGGGGTGCCGCATGAAGGCCGTGCTGCGCGCCAGCCGCATCGGCCGGGTGATCCTGCGTTACCGCCTCGACGACCTGCTGCAGGGCACACCGGCCGAGCGCTGGTTGCGCCTGGCCAAGCCGTTCGTGCCGCGCGCCTCGGCCGACATCGCCGCACAGTCGCGCGGTGCGCGCCTGCGCCTGGCGCTGCAGGATCTCGGCCCGATCTTCGTCAAGTTCGGCCAGATCCTGTCCACCCGCCGCGATCTGGTGCCGCCGGATGTGGCCAATGAGCTGACTCTGCTGCAGGACCGGGTCAAGCCGTTTGATGGTGAGACCGCGCGTCGCATCGTCGAGGAAGCGCTCGGCCTGCCGGTCAGCGAGGCCTTCGCCAGTTTCGACACCGAACCGCTGGCCTCGGCCTCCATCGCACAGGTGCACGCGGCCACGCTGGCCGATGGCCGCCAGGTGGTGGTCAAGGTGCTGCGCCCGGGCATCGAGAAGCAGATCGACGCTGATATCGCCCTGCTCAATTCGCTGGCCGCCCTGGTCGAGCGCACCCATCCACGCGCCGACAAGATCCGTCCGCGCGAAGTGGTGGCCGAGGTCGAAAACACCCTGTCCGCCGAGCTGGACCTGCAGCGCGAAGGCGCCAATGCCAGCGTGCTGCGCCGCTTCTGGGAAAACAGCGACGACCTGTACGTGCCGGAAGTGATCTGGAGCCACACCGCCGAGCGCGCGCTGACCCTGGAGCGCGTGTGGGGCATTCCGTCCGACGACATCGCCGCGCTGGACAAGGCCGGCATCGACCGCAAGGCGCTGGCCGCCAAGGGCGTGCGGGTGTTCTACACCCAGGTGTTCCGCGACAACTTCTTCCATGCCGACGCGCACGCCGGCAACATCTGGGTCGACACCGATCCGTCGCGTCGCGCCAACCCGCGCTTCATCGCGCTGGACTTCGGCATCATGGGCCAGCTCTCGCAGGAAGATCAGTACTACCTGGCCGAGAACTTCATGGCCATCTTCAACCGCGACTACCGCCGCATCGCCGAACTGCATGTGCAGGCGCGCTGGATGCCGGACAACGTGCGCATCGATGATCTGGAAGCGGCGGTGCGTTCGGTATGCGAGCCGTACTTCACCCGGCCGCTGTCGCAGATCTCGCTGGCCGAAGTGCTGATGAAGCTGTTCCGCGTGGCGCAGCGTTACCAGCTGACGTTGCAGCCGCAGCTGATCCTGCTGCAGAAGACCCTGCTGAACATCGAGGGCGTCGGCCGCCAGCTGGACCCGCAGATCGACATCTGGGCGGTGGCCAAGCCGGTGCTGGCGAAGATCCTGCGCGAGCGTTACAGCCCGCGCCGGGTGGTGCGCGAGCTCGGCAAGCGCCTGCCGGAAATCATGACCCATGCGCCGGACATGCCACGCCTGGTACACGCCTGGCTGACCCAGCAGGTGGAAGGCCGCCACGAACTGTCGATGCGTTCGCGCGACCTGGCCGCACTGGATGCCAGCGTGCAGCGCCTGCAGAAGCGTGCGGTGGGCGCGATCACCGGTGTCGGCCTGCTGGCCATCGCCGCGCTGATCTATGTGGTGCAGCCGCCGGGCTGGTACTGGGGCGACCTGCCGATGTGGAGCTGGCTGTCCGGTGTGGTCGGCGTGGTGGCGCTGGCGCGCGCGTGGTGGAAGTAGGTCCCATGCTGCAGGCACTCAAGGACGAACTGGCCCGCTTCGGCACCGACAACGATGCCCGCGAAAGCGCGCGCGGGCGCCGCATGCTCAACATCACGCCGGAGACGGGTGAATTCCTGTCCGTGCTGGTCCGCTTCGGCGCTGCGCGCCAGGTGCTGGAGATCGGCACCTCCAACGGCTATTCGACGCTGTGGCTGGCCGAGGCTGCCACAGCCATCGACGGCCACGTGACCACGCTCGAACACGCCGAGGACAAGGTGGCGATGGCGCGTGACACCTTCGCGCGCAGTGGCCTGGCCGATCGCATCACGCTGGTCCACGACGATGCGGGACCGTGGCTGGCGCTGGTCGCCGATGCCAGCGTCGACCTGCTGTTCCTCGATTCGGATCGCGGGCAGTACGCCGGCTGGTGGCCGCAGCTGCGCCGCGTGCTGCGGCCCGGCGGCCTGCTGGTGGTGGACAACGCCACCTCGCATGCAGAACACATGGAACCGCTGCGGGCGCTGCTGGAGGCTGATCCGGACTTCAGCACCAGCCTGGTGCCGGTGGGCAATGGCGAGCTGTTGGCCGTACGCAGCGCCTGACTGCTCTACAGGCAGGTGCCAACCTTGGTTGGCACGCCGTTGCCGGTCGCGCAGAGCCGCCGAGCGCGGGCTCGGCTCTACAGAAGGCAGGCCTTTATAATCCCGCGGTGAGCACCGAACCCGAGACCCTCGCCGCGGTCGAGACCGACACCGCGCCCCTGCAGCTGCTGCACCTGGATGAACGCCTGGCCGTGGTCAACAAGCCTGCCGGGCTGATGGTCCACGACAGCAAGCTGGCCCGTGGCGAAGACGACTTCCTGGCCGACCGCCTGCGCGAGCAGCTGGGCCGCCCGATCTTCCTCGTGCATCGCCTGGACCGGGCCACCAGCGGCTGCCTGCTGTTGGCCTTCGACCGCGAAACCGCCAGCGCGCTGGGCAAGGCATTGATGGGCGGTGAAGTGCTGAAGGACTACCTGACCGTCTGCCGTGGCTGGCCGGCAGAACCGTCCTGGCGGGTCGACCACGACCTCGACGGTGGCCCGGGCAAGCCGGTGAAGAAGCCGGCGGTCACCGACTTCCAGCGCCTGGCCACCGGCGAGCTGTCGGTCCCGGTCGGTGAGTTCACCCGTTCGCGCTACGCGCTGCTGCGCTGCCAGCCACAGACCGGGCGCTTCCGGCAGATCCGCCGGCACCTGAAGCATCTCTCGCATCACATGATCGGCGACACCAGCCACGGTGATGGTCGCCACAACCGCATCTTCCGCATGCAGGGCGTGCACCGCATGCTGCTGCATGCCGAGCGCCTGCGTTTCCCGCATCCGGACGGTGGCACGGTGGATGTGCGTGCGCCGCTGGACCGCGAGTTCCAGAAGGCGCTGGGCCTGTTCGGCTGGCAGGTGGACGACGCCTGATGCTGCTGCGGTAAGCCGAGCGTGGGCTCGGCTCTACAGCCAGCGGCTGGGCGTGGCTCGGCGCACCCCGTTATTTCTTTTCCGGCTCGTTGACGATCGCTTCCAGGTCCTTCTGCAGATCCGCGAACAGCGGCTGCATGCGCGCCTGGATGGCCACCATCACGTTCTGCATCAGCGCCGGGGTCTTGTCCAGCAGGCTCTGGCCGGCCGCGCTCTCGTAGAACTCGGCCATCGCCAGCACGTCTTCCTTGCTGAAGGTCTTCTTGTAGAGGTCCACGTACATCGGCCGCAGCTGCTGCCACGACAGGGCCTGGCGCAGGGTCTGGCTGGTCCGCGCCTGGATCCGCTTCAGCTGTTCCTGCTGCTGGGCGTTGAGCTGGCGCTGTGCGGCCACCTGCTGGAACTGCTGCTGCTGCATCGCCTCGATCTGCGGCAGCATGGTGTCGATCATGCTCTGCGCCCGTGACGCGGACAGCAGGCGGTTGATGTCGCCATCGGTCGGTGGCGCGGCCAGGGCCGGAACGCTGGCCACGGCCAGCGCCAGCAGCAGGGCGGCGCGGCGCAGCAGGGACGGCAGGCCGGGTGCGGTGCGGGTCATGCGGGCTTCCTGCGGTACATGGGACGGCCAGCATACCCGCAGCCAAGGCGAAGGCGGCGTGTTCGGTACCTGATCGGCGGCATACGGTGCGCGATGCCGCACTCCGGCACGTGGCTGCCGCTACAATGCGCGGATGGGCAGTGGACCGGTCACCATCAGCGCGCAGCTTGAAATCCCCGACGGCGAGATCGTCGAGCGGTTCGTGCGTGCCAGCGGTGCCGGTGGCCAGAACGTCAACAAGGTCTCCACCGCGGTGGAACTGCGTTTCGATGTGGCCAACTCGCCCTCGTTGCCCGAACCGTTGCGCGCGCGCCTGTTGGCGCGGCGTGACCGGCGCATGACCGGCGAAGGCGTGCTGGTCATCGGCGCGCAACGTTTCCGGACCCAGGATCGCAATCGCGAGGATGCGCGCGAGCGGCTGGCGGCCTTCATCCAGGCCGGGCTGAGCGTGCCCAAGCCGCGCAAGGCCACCAAGCCGACCCTCGGGTCGAAACTGCGTCGTCTGGACGCCAAACGCGGGCGCGCGCAGATCAAGCGCGGGCGCTCATCACGTGACTGGGAGTGATTGCTTGAACAACCCGACTTCGTTGCTGCCGGCCGTGCCGCCGCAGATGCCGCAGGTCAAACCCAACGCCTTCCTGCGCTGGCTGGCGCGCTGCACCCTGCGCATGGGCGGCTGGAAGGTGACCGGCACCCTGCCTGACATTCCCCGCCTGGTGTTCATCATCGCGCCGCATTCGTCCAACTGGGACGGCCTGTGGGGCATGGCGGCCAAGATCGCGCTGGGAATGAAGGTCAAGGTGCTGGGCAAGGCATCGCTGTTCTGGTGGCCGCTGGGCCCGCTGCTGCACAAGCTGGGCGTGATCCCGCTGGACCGCAGCTCGCCGCAGGGCACGGTGGGCCAGGCGGTGGACCTGCTGCGCAACAACGAGAAGATGTGGTTCGCCATCACCCCCGAGGGCACCCGCAAGGCCGTGAAGGACTGGAAGGCCGGCTTCCTGAAGATCGCCCGGATGGCCGACGTGCCGATCCTGGCCGCGTATTTCCACTACCCGGAAAAGACCATCGGCATCGGCCCGCTGTTCACGCCCAGCGGCGATGATGCCGCCGACATGGCCGCCATCCGCGAGTTCTACCGGCCGTGGATGGGCAAGACCCGCGGTACGGTCTGAGCCTGCCGCAGGCCGCCGCATAGACGCCACGTCCGGCACATGCCGGGCGAGCGCGACAGGAGTAGGGTGGAGGGCTGGTATCCCGTACCGTCTGCCCAAGGAGTGTTTTACATGTCGCGTACCGTAGTCCTGGCCGCCGCCATCAGCCTGGCGCTGGCGGCCTGTTCCGGCAAGGAGTCCACCCCCGTGTCCGATGCCCAGAAAGCCCCGGCCCAGCAGCCGGCCGAAGCCTCCACCAATCCGCTGCTGAGCGCCAGCACGTTGCCGTTCCAGGCGCCGCAGTTCGACAAGATCAAGGACAGCGACTACCTGCCGGCGTTCGAGGAAGGCATGCGCCAGCACCTGGCCGACGTGCGCAAGATCGCCGACAGCAGCGAGCCTGCCACCTTCGACAACACCATCGTGGCGATGGAGCGCAGCGGCGAGACCCTGAACCGCGTGTCGCGCATTTTCTTCGGCCTGGTCCAGGCCGATACCAACGATGCACGCCAGAAGATCCAGGAAGAAGTGGCGCCGAAGCTGGCCGCGCACCAGGACGAGATCAACCTCGATCCGAAGCTGTTCGCGCGCGTGAAGTCGCTGTACGACCAGCGTGACACGCTGGAACTGGACCCGGTGCAGAAGCGCCTGGTCGAGCATTACTACGACGGCCTGGTGCGCGCTGGCGCACAGCTGTCCGACGCCGACAAGGCGAGCCTGCGCAAGCTCAACGTGGAAGAAACCACCCTTTCCACCCAGTTCCATACCCGTCTGGTGGCCGCCACGGCCGCTGCGGCCGTCGTTGTCGACGACAAGGCCAAGCTGGCCGGCCTGGACGAGAATGCGATCAACAACGCTGCCACCGCCGCCAAGGATCGCAAGCTGGATGGCAAGTTCCTGCTGCCGTTGCAGAACACCACACAGCAGCCGGTGCTCGGCTCGCTGAGCGACCGCGACCAGCGCGCCGCCGTGCTGAAGGCTTCGGAAACCCGCGCCGAGCGCGGCGATGCCAACGACACCCGGCAGACCGTGCAGCGCCTGGCCCAGCTGCGTGCGCAGAAGGCCAAGCTGCTCGGCTTCGACACCTTCGCCGACTACCAGCTGGGCGACCAGATGGCCAAGACCCCGGCTGCCGCGCTCAAGCTGCTGACCGACACCGTGCCGGCCGCCACCGCCAAGGCACGCGCCGAAGCCGGCGAGATCCAGAAGGTGATCGACGCGCAGAAGGGTGGTTTCCAGGTCGCCGCTTCGGACTGGGACTTCTACGCCGAGCAGGTGCGCAAGGCCAAGTACGATCTGGACGAATCGCAGATCAAGCCGTACTTCGAACTGGACAACGTGCTGCAGAACGGCGTCTTCTACGCCGCCACCCAGCTGTACGGCATCACCTTCAAGCCGCGTACCGACATTCCGACCTACAACCCGGACATGAAGGTGTACGAAGTGTTCGACAAGGACGGCACCTCGCTGGCGCTGTTCTACACCGACTACTTCAAGCGTGACAGCAAGTCCGGCGGCGCCTGGATGGACGTGTTCGTCGAGCAGGACGGCCTGACCGGTGCCAAGCCGGTGGTCTACAACGTCTGCAACTTCACCAAGCCGGCCGCCGGCCAGCCTGCGCTGATCAGCTTCGACGACGTCACCACCATGTTCCATGAGTTCGGCCATGCGCTGCACGGCATGTTCTCGAACGTGAAGTACCCGTCGATTGCCGGCACCGCCACCTCGCGTGATTTCGTCGAGTTCCCGTCGCAGTTCAACGAGCACTGGGCGCTGGATCCGAAGGTGTTCGCCAACTACGCCAAGCACTACAAGACCGGCGAGGCGATGCCGCAGGAACTGGTCGACAAGATCCTCAAGGCGCGCAGCTTCAACCAGGGCTATGCGACCACCGAATACCTGTCGGCCGCGCTGCTGGACCTGGCCTGGCACACGCAGAAGGCCGACGCGCCGCTGCAGGATGTCGGCGCCTTTGAAGCCAGCGCGCTGAAGAAGTTCAAGGTCGACCTGCCGCAGGTGCCGCCGCGTTACCGCACCACCTACTTCGACCACATCTGGGGTGGCGGTTACTCGGCCGGCTACTACGCCTACTTCTGGGCCGAAGTGCTGGACCATGACGCCTACCAGTGGTTCACCGAACACGGTGGCCTGACCGCGGCCAACGGCCAGGAATTCCGCGACAAGATCCTCTCGCGCGGCAACAGTGTGGAGCTGTCGACCCTGTACCGCGATTTCCGTGGCAAGGACCCGTCGGTGGAACCGCTGCTGAAGTTCCGCGGGCTGAAATGAGAAGGCGAAAACGGCGGGGGCAACCCCGCCGTTTTTCCTTGCTCTTCTGTAGAGCCGAGCCTACGCTCGGCTGCCTTTCGCGCCCTTGTAGAGCCGAGCCCATGCTCGGCTGGTTTTCCACGAAAGGAAGCACGCTACGTCCCCACATGCACCCGGTTCGCCTGCTCGGCCAGCCCCAGGTGATCCAGTGCGATGTCCAGCGCCAGCACATAGCTCTGCGCGCCATAGCCGGCGGCGATGCCCAGGCGCTGGCCGACACCGGCCGGCAGGCACGGCTCGGCCACCGCGCCGTCGTCATGCACTTCCACGTACGCGTTGTGCAGATAGGGCAGCAACCGTTGCAGGCGCAGGCTGTTGGCACATGCACCCGGATCGAGCAGCGTCACCTCGCCGCGACTGTGGTCGGCCACGCGCAGTGCGTCCAGCAGTTCCTGTTCCGAACCGCAGGCACGGATCGCCACGCTGGTGCCGGCATCGATCGCGCGATGCACCAGCGACTTCAGTACCGGCGCCGGCAGTGGCATTGCCGTGCGAATCAAGGCGCCGGCGGCTTCCGGGCCGCGGATGATGAAGATCGACATGGCTCAGCCCTCCTGCGCCAGGCGACGGCCGACGATGGCCAGCGACAGCGGATAGCCGGCCTGCTGGCTGCGCTGGTCGACCACCACCGCGGCGGGGCCGTGCTGCAGGCGCAGGCGCGCATCCAGGCCGGGCTCGCTGGGCGACTGCAGCTCGATGTACTGCGCCGGCAGCCGTTCCAGCGCCGCCTGCAGTGCGCCACCCTCGGCCTGCCATTGCGCCTCGTCGGCCACGCCGACATCCAGCAGCACCCAGTCGGCCGAGCGCGCCTGCGGCTGGCACAGGCACTGGCGCACTTCGGACAGACTGGCGCAGTCGCTGCACAGCACGCGATGGCCGCTCAGCTGCGCCGGCAACTGCGGGCGCGGCGCCGACGGAGACGCGTGGCGGATCACCAGGAGGGTCATACAACACCTTGCGGAATGCGCCCTGCGGCGCGGTGGAGACACGATGCGCGTGCTGGCCGTAAAGGTGCGATGCCCGTGGCCGGGGCACGGCGTAAAACCTGCGTAACCCATCCTGTAGAGCCGAGCCTACGCTCGGCTGGCGTGCACCGACGCTTGAAGAGCAGCCGAGCGCGGGCTCGGCTCTACAGCAAGCCGGTGCGGGAACCTCTTCGGCCCGGATGTGGTCTGATGCAGCTACCACTGACCCGGAGCCTGCCATGGACGCTGTTGCCCGCCCTCCCTTTTCCGAACGCGCGCTGGCCTGGCTGAAGAAAGAGGCGCTGCCGTTGCTGGTGATGCTCGGCCTGCTCGCCGCCGCCCGCGATACCCTGGCCAACCACTACGTAGTGCCCAGTGGCTCGATGCAGCCGACCCTGCAGCCCGGCGACCGGGTGGTGGTGGACATGCGTGCCTATGGGCTGCGCCTGCCGTTTACCGGCAAGGAACTGATGGCGACCGGCACCCCGCAGCGCGGCGAGGTGGCGGTGTTCGATTCGCCGGCCGACGGCACCCGCCTGATCAAGCGGGTGGCCGCGGTGGCCGGTGACCATGTGCAGCTGCACGAAGGGCACCTGAGCATCAACGGCCAGCCACTGCAGACCGCCGACCTGCAGGACGCGGAAGCCTTCGGTGAACGCCGTGCCCGCCTCGATCTGGACATGGGCGGCGGCCCGGACATCGCCGATCTGGTGGTGCCCAACGGTAAGGTGCTGGTGCTGGGTGACCACCGCGGCAACAGCTTCGATGGCCGCTTCTTCGGCTTCGTCGACGCTGACAAGGTCTACGGCCGCGCTGTGGCGGTGTACTACCGCCGGGGCGCCGGCTTCGAGTGGCAGCGCCTGTAAGCTGAATTGATACTTTCTGTGTATCAATCCTGACCTATCAGGTTATGGATCGACTGGATGGACGGGCCTAGTCTGAGGCCCGTTCCCTCCCATACCCGGCCGTCCCCACCGGCCCACCGATCCCATGACTGGCGAAACCGCCGCGACCGTCGAACGCCGCCCCCACGCTGTTGACCCCGCTTCCGACACCCGCATCCAGCAGGGCACGCCGGCTTTCCGCCGCACCGCGCTGGCGCTGTTCCTGGCCGGCTTCTCCACCTTCGGGCTGCTGTACACGGTGCAGCCGCTGCTGCCCGAATTCAGCCGCCACTTCGGCGTGTCCGCCGCCGGCAGCGCAATGTCGCTGTCGCTGACCACCGGCACGCTGGCGGTGGCCATGCTGCTGGCCGGCCTGCTGTCCGACGCGGTCGGCCGCCGCCCGTTGATGATTGCTGCGCTGCTGGCCTCGGCCATGCTGTCGCTGAGCACCGCGCTGGTGGACGACTGGACCACGTTGCTGTTGCTGCGCACCCTGCTGGGCCTGGCGCTGAGCGGCGTGCCGGCCGTGGCGATGACCTACCTGGTCGAGGAAATGGACAGCCGCGCGCTGGGCCTGGCGATGGGCCTGTACATTGGCGGTAACGCCATCGGTGGCATGAGCGGGCGACTGCTGGCAGGCATCATCGCCGACCACTGGGGCTGGCGCTGGGGCATCGGCGTGGTCTCGATCATCGCCGTGGCCAGCACCGTGCTGCTGTGGCTGCAGCTGCCGCCGTCGCGTCACTTCCACCCCCGCCGTGATGGACTGCGCCAGTTGCCGTCACGCTGGCGCATGCTGTTCGCCGACCCGGGCCTGCCGTGGCTGTTCGCCACCTCGTTCGTGCTGATGGGCGTGTTCGTCACCCTCTACAACTACCTGGGCTACCACCTGCTGGCGCCGCCGTACCACCTCAGCCAGACCGTGGTAGGCCTGATCTTCAGCGTCTACCTGGTGGGCACTTTCAGTTCGGCGTGGATGGGCCAGCAGGCTACGCGTTACGGACGCGGCCGCATCCTGTCGATCTCGTTCGCGCTGATCGGTGCCGGCATCGCGCTGCTGGCATTGCCTTGGCTGAGCACGATGGCACTGGGCATCGCGCTGGTCACGTTCGGCTTCTTCGGTGGTCACTCGGTGGCCAGCAGCTGGGTTGGCAGCCGTGCCGGCACGATGCGCGCGGAAGCCTCGGCGCTGTATCTGTTTGCCTATTACCTGGGTTCGAGTGTGCTCGGTGGTTTAGGCGGCCTGGCTTATGCGGCGTGGGACTGGCTGGGTGTGTGCCTGTTCGCCGCCGTGCTGACCCTGATCGGCGGTGGCATTGTCTGGGCGCTGCAGCAGCGCGCCCCGCAGCCGGTGACCGCGTGATCCTGGTCTGGTAGAGGCCGACCTTGGTCGGCGTTGTGGTCGTGGGCCAACCAAGGTTGGCCACTACCGGGGGGTGCACGCTCAGCCCTCCACGAACGCCTCGCGCAACAACCCGGCGAAATTGCGGATCAGCGGCGTCACCCCCTCGCGGTGCCACGCCAGCTGCACCTCCGAATGCGCACCGGCATCGGCCAGCGCCACGAAGCGCGCGCCCTCCACCCGGATGTGATCGCATGACGACGGCAGGATCGCCGCACCCAGGCCGGCAGCAGCAAGACTGATCAGGGTCGAGGCTTCGCCCGCCTCCTGCGCGATGCGCGGCGTGAACCCGGCGGCCGCGCACAACGCGATCATGTGGTCATGGATGCCCGCACCGGCGCTGCGGCGAAATGCCACGAACGGCTCCTGCGCGAAGTCGCGCAGCGACAACGTGCCCTGCTTCGAAAGCCTGTGCAGGGCAGGGTGGCCGGCATGCACGATCAACGCCAGCGGATCGACGAACAGGCTGTGCGCCACCAGTTCCGGCGGCAACGCGCGCTTGCGGATGATGCCCACGTCCAGGCTGCCGTCGAGCAGCGCATCGATCTGCTGCAGCGTGTTCATCTCGCTCAGCTGCAGCCGTACCTGCGGGTACTGCTGGCGGTAGCGCAGGATCGAACGCGGAATCTGCGGTGACAGTGGCGTGGCCCGGGTCAGGCCGATACGCAGTTCGCCCTGCTCGCCGCGCTGCGCGCGCTGCACCTCGTCCACCGCTGTTTCCACCTGCTGCACGATGGCGCGTGCACGCTCCTGCAGCAGCTCACCGGCAGGCGTCAGCTGCACACGACGGTGGCTGCGCACGAACAGGCGCGCCCCGATCAGTTCCTCCAGCTGGCGGATCTGCTGGCTGAGCGGCGGCTGCGACATGCCCAACCGCTCCGCCGCCTGGCCGAAGTGCAGTGTATCGGCAACAGCGAGGAAGTAGCGCAGGTGACGGAGTTCGATGGACATGGGTCCAGTTTATTCATCGTCAGCCGGAAATGAATCAGAGGCGGGGTCAGAGCCCGTTGCGCAGCAACGGGATCCGACCCCGTGCCGACCAACGGTCGGCATCCACCATGGGAAGCATTTGCCACAGTTCGCAGAAAACGGTCGAAGGCGGGGTGGGTCCGGTTGCGGGGGCGTGAGCGCCATGGATGGCGCGACCGAGCCTCCATGGACGGATTTACGGCGTCCCCCGTAACCGGACCCACCCCGCCATCCCACGGAAAGCCCGCTGTCGCCGTTGCTGTTGCTTCGGCCTCTGCGGGTGCAGGGCGCAGCCCTGCCGAACACCCCTACCGCTCGGAATGCCCGCTCTGGTCGTAATCGCGCGGACTGAACAACTCCGGCTGGATCAGCTCGATGAACGCCCGCGCCTGCGCCGACAACGCCTTGCCACGCCGCACGATCACCCCGTAGCTGCGCTCGGGGAACCAGCGCTTCATCGACCGCGCCGCCAGCCGCTCGTGGTCGGCCTCGTTCAGGCACAGCGCCGGCACGATGGAAATGCCCATGCCCATCGCCACGTACTGCTTGATCACTTCCCAGCCCCCCACCTCCAGCGCCACGGTGTAGGCGATGCGGTGGCGCTGGAACACCTGGTCCACCAGCCGGTAGGTGATCTGCCGCTTCGGCGGCAGCACCAGCGGATAGCGCGCAATATCGGCCAACTCCAGCTCGCCGCCCTTGGCCAGCGGATGGTCATGCGGCGCGATCAGCACCTGTTCGAAGCGGTAGGCCGGGGCGTAGGTCAGGTCGGCCGGCACATCGGTCATCGAACCGATCGCCAGGTCGGCGGCATCCTCGCGCAGCAGGTCGGTGCCGTCGGCGCTGATCGCGTTGTGCAGGGTCAGGCGCACGTCCGGGTAGTGCAGGCGGAAGCGTTCGACGATCTTCGGCAGCAGGTACAGGATGGTCGAGCTGTTGGCGGCGATGTTCAGCTCGCCCGCATCCAGGCCGCGTACCTTGTCGCGGAAGCGTGCCTCCAGCCCGTCCAGGTTCTCCACCAGCGGCTGCGCCATTTCGTACAGCAGCTGGCCCTCGCGGCTGGGCACCAGGCGACGCCCGCTGCGCTCGAACAACGGCACGCCCAGCTCCCGTTCCAGGGCCTGCAACTGCAGGCTGATGGCCGGCTGGCTGACGAACAATGCCTCAGCCGCCCGTGAGACAGAGCCCAGACGCACGGTCTGGCAGAACGCGCGCAACGGCTTCAACCGGTCGGATTTGTAGGAAAAACGCGGACTTGGCGAGGGGCGCGTGGTCATGGCGTTACAAGTATTAGCACAACTTATGTAGAGCATTGCAAAAACTGTTTTGCCAAATACTCGGCCCGGGCGGCACCGTGGAGGCGTTCCCCACCGCTGGAGTCGCCCCATGTCCGCCGTCGCTTCCGCTGTTCCCACCCCTGCCAGCAAGGCCACCCCCGGCATCGCCCTGGCGACCCGCGTGGCCGGTCAGGACACCGTGCTGCCGGCGCCGCTGCTGGCCCTGCTGGTGTCGCTGCACCGTGCGGTGGAACCGGGCCGGCAGGCACGGCTGCAGGCCCGCCGTGAACGCCAGGCGTTCTTCGACCAGGGCGGCCTGCCGGACTTCCGTGAAGACACCACCGCGATCCGTAGCGGCGACTGGCGCGTTGCGCCGCTGCCGGCCGCGCTGCAGGATCGCCGCGTCGAGATCACCGGCCCGACCGACCCAAAGATGGTCATCAACGCACTGAACTCCGGCGCCAAGGTGTTCATGGCCGATTTCGAGGATTCGACCTCGCCGACCTGGCGCAATCTGCTGGCCGGGCAGCAGTCGCTGGCGGCGGCGGTGCGTGGTGATCTGGAATTCACCGCCGCCAACGGCAAGCACTACACGCTGCGCCCGTACGACGAACAGGCCGTGCTGATCGTGCGCCCGCGCGGCTGGCATCTGGACGAGAAGCACGTGCGCATCGACGGCCAGTTCATCGCCGGCGGCCTGTTCGACGCGGCGGTGTTCGCCTTCCACAACGCCCGCACCCTGCAGGCCAAGGACCGCGGCCCGTACTTCTACCTGCCCAAGCTGCAGAGCATGGAAGAGGCCGCGCTGTGGGAGACCGCGCTGTCGCACATCGAAGGCATGCTCGGCCTGCCGCACGGCCAGATCAAGGTGACCGTGCTGATCGAAACGCTGCCGGCGGTGTTCGAGATGGACGAGATCCTGCACGCACTGCGTGACCGCATCGTCGGCCTGAATTGCGGGCGCTGGGATTACATCTTCTCGTACCTGAAGACCTTCCGCCGCCACGCCGACCGCGTGCTGCCCGAACGCGGCCAGGTGACCATGACCCAGCCGTTCCTGAAGGCCTATTCGGAGCTGCTGATCCAGACCTGCCACCGCCGTGGTGCGCATGCGATGGGCGGCATGGCCGCGCAGATCCCGATCAACAACGATGCCGCCGCCAACGAACAGGCGATGGCCCGGGTGCGCGCCGACAAGCTGCGCGAAGTCACCGCCGGCCATGACGGCACCTGGGTTGCGCACCCGGCGCTGATTCCGGTGGCGATGGCGATCTTCGACGAACACATGCCCGGTGCGAACCAGCACAGCGTGCTGCGCCAGGATGTGCGCGTGGGCCGCGATGAACTGATCGCGCGGCCGCCGGGCACCATCACCCGTGCCGGCTTCGAAGGCAACGTGGAAGTCTGCGTGCGCTATCTGGCGGCGTGGCTGGATGGCAACGGCTGTGTGCCGATCCACCACCTGATGGAGGACGCGGCTACCGCCGAGATCAGCCGCAGCCAGCTGTGGCAGTGGCTGCATACGCCGGGCCAGCAGCTGGACGATGGCACTGCGATCGATCTGGCGCTGCTGGATTCCACTCTCTCGCAGCTGCCGGCACGGCTGGGCGATACCGCCGCGCTGCCCGGTGGTGCACGCATCGGGGAGGCCATCACCCTGCTCGGCGAACTGAGCCGCAGCGACGAACTGACCGATTTCCTGACCCTGCCGGCCTACGCGCGCATCGATTGACTCCCGCCCGCGTTTCCACGCCGTTTCCCTCCCCGCTGCACGCACGAACCGAACTGGAGAAAGACATGAGCAAGCTGCCCACTGCCGAACAGATCCAGCACGACTGGGATACCAACCCGCGTTGGGAAGGCATCCAGCGCAACTACAGCGCCGCCGACGTGGTGCGCCTGCGCGGCACCGTCCACATCGAGCACTCGCTGGCCCGCCTGGGTGCGGAGAAGCTGTGGGCGTCGCTGCATGAGCGCGAGTTCGTCAACGCGCTGGGTGCGCTGACCGGCAACCAGGCCATGCAGCAGGTCAAGGCTGGCCTGAAGGCCATCTACCTGTCCGGCTGGCAGGTGGCGGCCGACGCCAACCTGGCCGGCCAGATGTACCCGGACCAGTCGCTGTACCCGGCCGATTCGGTGCCGGCAGTGGTCAAGCGCATCAACAACACGCTGCTGCGCGCCGACCAACTGCACCACGCCGAAGGCAAGGATGACATCGACTTCCTGCAGCCGATCGTGGCCGATGCAGAGGCCGGTTTCGGTGGCGTGCTCAATGCCTTCGAACTGATGAAGGCGATGATCGAGGCCGGTGCCGCCGGCGTGCACTTCGAGGATCAGCTGGCCTCGGTGAAGAAGTGCGGCCACATGGGCGGCAAGGTGCTGGTGCCGACCCGTGAGGCGATCGAGAAGCTCAACGCGGCGCGCCTGGCCGCCGACGTGCTGGGCGTGCCGACCCTGCTGGTCGCGCGCACCGATGCTGAAGCAGCGGATCTGCTGACCAGTGACATCGACGGCAACGACAAGCCGTTCACCACCGGTGAGCGCACCGTCGAAGGCTTCTACAAGACCCGCAATGGCCTGGACCAGGCGATCAGCCGTGGCCTGGCCTATGCACCCTACGCCGACCTGGTGTGGTGCGAGACCGGCAAGCCGGATCTGGAATTCGCACGCAAGTTCGCCGAGGCGATCCATGCGAAGTTCCCGGGCAAGCTGCTGGCCTACAACTGCTCGCCCAGCTTCAACTGGAAGAAGAACCTGGACGACGCCACCATCGCGAAGTTCCAGCGCGAGCTGGGCAGCTACGGCTACAAGTTCCAGTTCATCACCTTGGCCGGCTTCCATGCGCTGAACTACGGCATGTTCAACCTGGCCCACGGCTATGCACGCCGCCAGATGAGCGCGTTCGTGGAGCTGCAGGAAGCCGAGTTCGAAGCGGCCGAGCGTGGCTTCACTGCGGTCAAGCACCAGCGTGAGGTCGGTACCGGTTACTTCGACGCGGTGACCCAGGCGATCCAGCAGGGCCAGTCGTCGACCACCGCGCTGACCGGCTCGACCGAGGAAGAGCAGTTCCACGGCGGGCGCAGCGAACGCGCTGCGTGATGCGGTAGTGCCGGCCGCTGGCCGGCAACCATCTGGACCTCGGGAACATCGACGGGTTGCCGGCCAGCGGCCGGCACTACCGGGCCTCAGAGCGATCAGGGTGGCCAGGGAAGGGCCAGACAACGCCGGCCGGTCGGGGGACCTGCCGGCGTTGTTGTATCGATGCAAAGGCGCGGCCAGCAGGCAGCGTCAATCAGGCGCACCCCGTGTGCCGGCAACTTAGCCGAAACCCTGTGAAACCCGGCATCGGATTGATCCAGCAGGGGTTTTGCCCGGACACCCGTGACCAGAACGCGCCACCATCGATCTTCACATCAATCAAGATCGGCAGAAGGGTCAAAATGAGATAGGGCGCACACTTTAAAGCGGTGCTATGCTCCGCGGCTCACCAGGGGACGCTGGCGGCGGGTGCAGGGAATGACCGGCAGGGGTGCGGCCGAGAACAGTGATGTGACGTCAGGTATCGCCCGGGTGGCGATGGCCGAGATCGTGCACGCGCTGCTGTCCGCTGCCGAGGTGGCATTGTTCGCCAGATTTGCCCGTCCATGCAAGCTTCATGCCGGACAGTGGTTGTTCCAGCGTGGCCATCGCGGCGAACGGATGTATGTGATCCTCCAGGGCCAGATCGAACTGGACTTCGGCGAGGACCTGGTGATCAAGACGCTCGGCCAGCATGAGTTCTTCGGTGAGCTTGGCCTGCTGGTCGGTGATCACCTGCGCAGCGCCAGTGCACGCGCGCTGGCCGACTGCGAAGTACTGGAGCTGGGCCCGGCCGATTTCCATCGCCTGGTGGAATCCGATCCCGGCCTGGTCGCCTACTTCCTGCGGCGCACGATCATGCGCGTGCTGACCAACGAGCAGGCCCTGATCAGCCAGCTGCGCCGGCGCAACCATGATCTGGAAACCGCGCTGGACAATCTGTACATCACCACCCATCAGCTGACCCACACCCGTGAGCTGGTGCGTACCGATGAACTGACCGGGCTGCACAACCGCCGTGGCCTGACCCTGTACCTGCAGGAGTGCCGCGCCGACGGTGACGGGTTGCCGCAGGCCCTGCTGCTGATCGACTGCGACCGCTTCAAGCAGATCAATGATCGTCACGGCCACCAGGCCGGCGACCGTGTGCTGCAGAGCATGGGCAACATCCTGCGCTCGATGGCCGGTGAGCAGGACCTGGCCTGCCGCCTCGGCGGCGATGAGTTCTGCCTGATCCTGCGCCGTGGCAATCACGAGATCGTGCAGCACGCGGCCGAGTTCATCCTCAGCGCGGTGCATGGCCTGCTCGAACGCAGTCATGGCACGCCGCATGTCAGCCTGGTCAGCATCGGTGCCAGCCTGCTGGCGCCGGAGGCCGGCTGGAGCGAGTGGTATGCCAGTGCGGACCGCGCGCTGTACCAGGCCAAGCGCGATGGCGGCAACTGCCTGCGCTGGGTGGATGCTCCGGACGGCCCATAGGGAGATGCAGGCGATGAATGGCGACAACGGAACGTCAGCCCCGCATAGCCCCCAGCTACGCGCCCTGCTGTTCACCGATCTGTGTGATTCGCTGCAGCTGGTCGAGCGGATCGGCGACGTCGCGGCCGCGAGCCTGTTCCAGGAACACGACCGCCTGGTGCTGGTGTTGCAGCACCGCTGGAATGGCCAGCTGATCGATCGCTCCGACGGTCTGTTCATGCTGTTCGAGCGCGCCATCGATGCGCTCGGTTTCGCGCTGGACTACCAGTGCGAACTGCACACGCTGGGCCAGCAGCGTTCGATTGAACTGCGCGCACGTGCCGGCCTGCATGTGGGTGACGTACTGACCTGGGACAACAGTCCCGAAGCGGTGCGCGCCGGCGCCAAGTCGATGGAAGTGGAAGGGCTGGCCAAGCCGATGGCGGCGCGCCTGATGATGCTGGCACGGCCTGGCCAGATCCTGTTGTCGGCCGTCGCTGAGTCACTGACGCGCCGCGCCACCGATGCGTTGGGCGAGCGCGGCCCGCGCCTGCTGTGGAAGTCGCACGGGCGCTGGCGCTTCAAGGGCGTGCCGGTGGTGCAGGAAGTGATCGAAGTGGGCGAGATCGGTGCGGCGCCGTTGCGCATGCCGCGTGCCAATGCCAAGGCGCGCCGTGACCTGCCGCTGTGGCGGCAGCCGCTGGTGCTGGCCGCTGAAGGTCTGGTACTGACGGTGGTGGTGCTGGGCGGCTGGCTGCTGCTGCGACCGGAACCGGCGATCGCGTTCGCCGAGCGCGACTGGGTGGTGCTCGGCGATGTCGACAACCTCACTGGCGACCCGATCTTCGACGACTCGATGCGGCACGCCATCCGGATTGCGCTGGAGCAGTCGCGTTACGTGAACGTGCTGTCGGAGGGCAAGATCCGCGAGAGCCTGGAAATGGCGCGGCTCTCGGGCGATACCCGGCTCAACCGCGATACCGCGGCCGAGGTGGCGGTGCGCGAGGGTGCGCGCGCCGTGTTGTTGCCGACCGTGCGGCAGAAGATTGGTGGCTATGAGCTGGCCATCGACGTCGCCGCACCCGGCACCGGCCAGGTGATCCAGACGTTCACCGCCACCGTGGATCGATCCGATCAGATGGTGTTCGCGGTGGACGACGTGGTCGGGCGCCTGCGACGTGGCCTGGGCGAATCGGTGGCGAGCCTGGAACAGTCGTTGCCGCTGCCGCGGGCATCGACCCAGGACCTGCGCGCACTGCGTGCGTTTGCCCTGGCCGAAAGCGCACTGGGCCAGCGTCGCTTCGAAGAAGCACGCAACCTCTACCAGGCGGCGATCGATATCGATCCCGGTTTTGCCCTGGCCTACATGGGCGTGGCCAAGCTGCTGGCCCGCACCGCGCAGGTTGCGGACGCGCGTGACGCGCTGGAGCACGCGCTGGCCCAGCAGCAGCGTTTGCCCGCGCGTGAGCGCCTGTACCTGAAGGGCTGGCAGGCCGAACTGGAACCCGGTGGCTGGCCGCTGGAACAGTGGCGTGCACTGGCCAAGATCTATCCGGATTCGTTTGCGGGGCTGTCCAATACCTCCTGGGGGCTGCTGCAGGACAATCGCTTCGCCGAGGCCGTGCCCTACGCGCGCGCCGCGACGGTGCCTCAGGACCCGTTGCGGCTGTATCCGATGATCCATCTGGCGCGGGCACAGTTGGGCCTCGGCCAGCCGCAGCAGGCAATGCGCACCTTGCACCAGGCACAGATGCTGCGCGGCAATGACGAGGCCGACGACCTGGATGTGGACGTGCTGGTTGCGCAGGGCCTGGACGCACAGGCACAGCAGCTGTTGATGCGGTTGCCGCGGGGGGATGACCTGCAACAGCGCATGCGCCTGCGGGCAAACCTGCTGGTGGCTGCGGAGCAGCGTGATTGCAGCAGCCTGCATGCCGCGATCGCTGCGGATGGCCCGGCACCGGATCTGATCGACTACCAGATCCATCAGCGCCTGCAACACGCCACCGTGACCACGTTGTGCACGGCCGGCGATGCAAAGGAGCTTGAATCCATCGCCGCCATGCTGCGACCGCTGCTGCGGAAGAACGACGACTCCGCCGTGGGTAGCCGCAGTCTGCAGTTGCTGGCCCTGACCTATCTGGCCCAGCGCCAGGGCCAGCATGCGCTGGCCGCAGAGTGGCTGCGTGACCACGGCGAACTGCTGGAGCGGCAGCGCAGCCCTGTGGTGGGCAAGTGGCGCCGGGTTGTGCTGGCGATGGCCGAACTGGCGCAACAGCGTCCGCAAGCGGCACGCCATCTGCTCGAGCCCACCTTTGATGGCAGCGAACCGGTGCAGGCCCATGTTGTGCTGCTGCAGGCATTGCGTGCCGAGCAGGACACTGCCGGCGTGCGCCGCGAGCAGGCCTGGCTGGCCCGGCACCACGGTCAGGCCATTGCCGAGGTGGCGTCCATGCAGGTCTGGCAGCCCCTGAATGTGCACGACATCGCCACGGAGGCGACGTCGGTGCGGGTGCCGCGCTGATGCGGACTCAGGCGTTGACGCGCTCGTCGATCCGGTCGGCTTCGAAGCAGAACACCACCGTCATCGAGGCGGTTGAGGCACTCAGGTACGCATGCAGCGAATCGCGGGTGCGGCGCAGCTCCTCGACCGAAGCCAGGGTGCCGATCTTCATGCAGTCGTTCTCGCCAACCGCACCGTCCAGGCCGATCGAGGCCAGGGCCCTGCCCGGCGATGCGGTGAAGTGGTTGCGGAAGTCGTCGTTGCCGATGAGGTGGTCCAGCAGGGTGCTGGCGTCTTCGGCGGAAAGGCGGGGATGGGTGCTCATGGGGATCGTCCGTAGGTTGAGTTTCTCGTATCGGCCGCGACAGCCTGCCATTGAGGGCGGTGGCGTGCATGTCGCTAAAGTTGGCCGCGTCGCGGTCGTTGCTGCTATGCCGGTTGTGCGGCAGAAGGAAGGAAACCCATGCGCCTGCGCCGCTGCGCCAGCCTGATGTTCGAGCCCCGCGAGTCGGTCACCCTGGACCTGCGCGCGATGCTGGCCGGCCAGGCCGAGATGGACAGCCAGATCAGCTGGGTGGCCCTGGCCGCCCATCTGGACCAGCCGCTGCCGGTGGACGCCGAGGAGCGCCAGCTGCTGGGCGAGCTCAGCGCGCACCGCTGGAGCGAACCGCCGGCCGGCACCTCTCCGGCGATGCTGGCGCGCCTGGTCGAGCAGGGGCTGGTGCTGACCGACCCGCCGGATGAGGTCGGGCACCAGATGCGTGATGAGGCATTGCGACGCAGCCAGTGGTGGCCGTTGGCCGCATTGGCCCATCGCCATGCGCGCTGGCAGGCGGTGGACAGCGTGGAGGACATGCGTCGCCAGGGTCTGGATACCGCTGCCGGCCTGCGCCAGCGGCTGGGGCCGCCGCCACCGGTGGTGCAAGCCCTGCAGGGCGACTACCAGCCGCTGCCGCGCAGCGAAGAGGCCGCGTTCGACGCGCTGCTGGCGCAGCGCACGACCTGCCGCAATTTCGACCCGCAGCGTGCACTGCCATTGCCGCTGCTGGCCCAGGTGCTGCAGCGCACGCTGATGGCCCACGCGGTGCAGAAGGTCGAGCGTGATACGGAGTTCCTGAAGAAGAACGTGCCCTCCGGCGGCGGCCTGCATCCCACCGAAGGTTTCCTGCTGGTACAGAACGTGGAAGGGCTGGTACCAGGGCTGTACCACTACCACCCCGTGCAGCACGCGGTACTGCCGTTGCCCTCGCCGCCCCCCGATGCATTGCCCGCGCTGGCACGGCGGATACTGTCCGGTCAGGAGTGGTTCGCCGATGCACCGGCGCTGCTGGTGCTGGCACCGCGGTACGACCGCTGCTTCTGGAAGTACCGCAACCACGCCAAGGCGTATCGTGCGGTGACGCTGGATGTCGGCCACATCTCGCAGCTGCTGTACCTGTGCGCAACCGAGCGTGGCCTGGCGGCATTCGTCACCGCAGCCATCAACGATGCCGATGTCGATCGTGCCTTCGGTTTCGACGGCATCGGGCAGAGCGCGATGGCCATCTGCGGCCTGGGCTGGCGCAGTGCCACGCTGGACACGGCCGAATTCGATCCTGCTGGCCGGGTGGTGGTGGGCGACGACCGCTGAGCGGTCGCCGCCGCGGCGTTCACGCCGCCTCGAAGTCCACCAGTACTGCACCGTCACCCACCTGGTCGCCGGCCTTGGCGCGGTAACCCTTCACCGTGCCGTCCGCCGGTGCCTGCAGCGTGTGCTCCATCTTCATCGCTTCCAGCACCACCAGCGGCGTGCCGCGCTTGACCTCGGTACCGGCGGCGACCAGCGTCGCAACGATCCTGCCCGGCATCGGCGCCAGCAGGCTGCCGGCGTCGGCCACGGCGTGATCCGATTCACCCACCGGATCGTGCAGGGTGAAGCGGTGCTGGCCGTCGGCGCCGAACAGGTACAGCTGGTCACCGTCGCGCAGCAGCTGCAACGACCAGCGGCGCTCGCCCAGCTGCACCGTCAGGCCCTGCATATTGGCCGTGCCGATCACCTGCACCGGCGCCGCATCGTCGCACTGCACGCGCCAGCCATCGGCCTGCGCCCACACCTTCAGCGTGTGCCGGCGATCGCCCTGCTGCAGCGGCAGCACGCGTGGTGCCGATGCGCCGAGGCGCCAGCCGTCCTGGGCCTGCCACGGCGAATGCGGGTCGCGCGCGTCGGTGCTGGCACCGGCAGTGCTTGCAACGGCGGCCACGGCGACCAGCTGCCACAGGGCATCATCCGTATCGCCCCCTGCACTCAATGCCGCCTGTTCGCGTTCGATCAGCGCGGTATCCAGCTTGGCGTGCGCGAACGAATCGGTGTTCACCAGCCGGCGCAGGAAGCCGGCATTGGTGGTCACGCCCACTACCTGGCAGTCGGCCAGCGCCTGGCTCATGCGGCGCAGCGCGGCATCGCGGTCCACGTCCCAGACGATCAGCTTGGCAATCATCGGATCGTAGTACGGGGTGATGCTGTCGCCTTCCTCCACGCCGGTATCCACGCGCACATGGGCAGACGGCGCCGGCAGGCGCAGGCGGCGCAGGGTACCGGTGGAGGGCAGGAAGCCGCGGTCGGCATCTTCTGCGTACAGGCGTGCTTCGATGGCATGGCCGTGGATCGCCAGCTGCTCCTGGCGCAGCGGCAGCGGCAAGCCCGAGGCCACGCGCAGCTGCCATTCCACCAGGTCGGTGCCGGTGATGTATTCGGTCACCGGGTGCTCGACCTGAAGGCGGGTGTTCATTTCCATGAAGTAGAAATCGCCGTCCGGGCCGGCGATGAACTCCACCGTGCCGGCACCGACGTAGCCCACCGCGCGCGCGGCATCGACCGCCGCCTTGCCCATTGCAGCACGACGTTCTGCGCTCATGCCCGGGGCGGGTGCTTCTTCCAGCACCTTCTGGTGGCGGCGCTGCACCGAGCAGTCGCGCTCGAACAGGTAGACCGCCTCACCGTGGCTGTCGCCGAACACCTGGATCTCGATATGGCGCGGGCGCTCGACATACTTCTCGACCAGCACGTGGTCGTTGCCGAACGCCGAGGCGGCCTCGCGCTGGCAGCTGGCCAGCGCATCGACGAAGTCCTCGCTGCGCTCGACCTTGCGCATGCCCTTGCCACCGCCACCGGCGCTGGCCTTGATCAGCACCGGGTAACCGATGGCGTCGGCCTGTTCGCGCAGGAAGGACGGTTCCTGCTGGTCGCCGTGGTAGCCCGGAGTCAGCGGCACGCCGGCTTTCGCCATCAATGCCTTGGCCGCGCTCTTGTCGCCCATCGCGCGGATGGCGCTGGCCGGCGGCCCGATGAAGGTGATGCCGGCGGCGGCGCAGGCATCGGCGAAGTCGGCATTCTCGGAGAGGAAGCCGTAGCCGGGGTGGATGGCCTGCGCGCCGGTCGCGCGTGCGGCGTCGAGCAGGGCATCGCCGCGCAGGTAACTCTCACGTGCGGCGGCCGGGCCGATGTGGATGGCTTCGTCGGCCAGCCGGACGTGACGCGCGTTGCGGTCGGCATCGGAATATACCGCCACGGTGGCGATGCCGAGGCGGCGGCAGGTGGCGATGACGCGACAGGCGATTTCGCCGCGATTGGCGATCAGGACTTTGGTGAACATGGCAACAGGCTCGGTCATGGCACGGGTTACATGCGGAACACGCCGAAGCGCGTCTGCTGCGGGGCGGCGTTGAGGCTGGCCGACAGCGCCAGGGCCAGTACGCGGCGGGTGTCGGCCGGATCGATCACGCCGTCGTCCCACAGGCGCGCGCTGGCGTAGTACGGGTGGCCCTGCTGCTCGAACTGCTCGCGGATCGGTGCCTTGAACGCATCTTCCTCCGCTGCCGGCCACTGGCCGCCCTTGGCTTCGATGCCATCGCGCTTGACCGTGGCCAGAACGCTGGCGGCCTGTTCGCCGCCCATCACGCCGATGCGTGCGTTGGGCCACATCCACAGGAAGTTGGGCGAATAGGCGCGGCCGCACATGCCGTAGTTGCCGGCACCGAACGAGCCGCCGATGACCACGGTGAACTTGGGAACCTTGGCGCAGGCTACTGCCATCACCAGCTTGGCGCCGTCCTTGGCGATGCCGCCCTGTTCGTACTTGCGGCCGACCATGAAGCCGGTGATGTTCTGCAGGAACACCAGCGGGACGTTGCGCTGGGTGCACAGCTCGATGAAGTGCGCGCCTTTCAGTGCCGACTCGGAGAACAGGATGCCGTTGTTGGCGATGATGCCGATCGGGTAGCCGTTCAGATGCGCGAAGCCGGTAACCAGTGTTGCGCCATAGCGCGGCTTGAACTCGTCAAAGCGCGAGCCATCGACCAGGCGTGCGATCACTTCGCGCACGTCGTAGGGCTTGCGCGTATCGGCGGGAATCACCCCATACAGTTCATGCGCCGGCAGCAGCGGTTCCTCGGGCGCCTGCACCGCCATCGCCGGCTCCGGCTTGCGCCAGTTCAGCTGGGCGATGATCGCGCGTACCCGTGCCAGCGCCTGCAGATCGTTGTCGGCCATGTGGTCGGCCACGCCGGAGATGCGCGTGTGTACGTCGGCACCGCCCAGTTCCTCGGCCGTCACCACTTCACCGGTGGCGGCCTTCACCAGCGGCGGGCCGCCGAGGAAGATCGTGCCCTGCTCGCGCACGATCACCGTCTCGTCGCTCATCGCCGGCACGTAGGCACCACCGGCGGTGCAGCTGCCCATCACGCAGGCGATCTGCGGAATGCCCTGCGCCGACAGGTTGGCCTGGTTGTAGAAGATGCGGCCGAAATGATCGCGGTCGGGGAACACCTCATCCTGCAGCGGCAGGAAGGCGCCGCCGGAATCGACCAGGTAGATGCACGGCAGGTGGTTCTGCTCGGCGATCTCCTGCGCGCGCAGGTGCTTCTTCACCGTCATCGGGTAGTAGGTGCCGCCCTTGACCGTGGCGTCGTTGGCCACGATCACGCATTCCACGCCGCTCACGCGGCCGATGCCGGCCACCACGCCGGCGGCGGGCACGGCATCGTCATACATGCCGTGCGCGGCCAGCGGCGCGATTTCCAGGAAGGCGCTGCCGGGGTCGAGCAGGGCGTCGATACGGTCGCGCACCAGCAGCTTGCCGCGCGCGGTGTGCTTGGCGCGTGCCGCCTCGCTTCCGCCCAGTGCAGTGCGGGCAAGCGTGGCGTGCAGGTCGTCGACCACGGCCTGCATGGCCGCGCGGTTGCTTTCAAACGTTTCGCTGCCCGGTTGCAGCTGGCTGTTCAGGACGGTCATCGCGGTGGCCTTACAGGGTGCGCTGGAACAGTTCGCGGCCGATCAGCATGCGGCGGATCTCCGAGGTGCCGGCGCCGATTTCATACAGCTTGGCGTCGCGCCACAAACGGCCGGTCGGGTATTCGTTGATGTAGCCGTTGCCGCCCAGGATCTGGATCGCCTGGCCGGTCAGCCAGGTCGCCTTCTCGGCGGCGTACAGGATGGCACCGGCGGCGTCCTGGCGGGTGGTGCGGCCCTGGTCGCAGGCGCGTGCCACGGCATAGACATACGCACGGCAGGCGCCCAGGCCCACGTACATGTCGGCAATCTTGCCCTGGATCAGCTGGAAGCTGCCGATCGCCTCACCGAACTGGTGGCGCTCGTGCACGTAGGGCATCACCACGTCCATCGCCGCGGCCATCAGGCCCAGCGGGCCGCCGGACAGCACCACGCGCTCGTAGTCCAGGCCGGACATCAGCACGCGCACGCCGCCACCGATCTGGCCCAGCACGTTTTCTTCCGGTACTTCGCAGTCCTGGAACACCAGCTCGCAGGTGGGCGAGGAACGCATGCCCAGCTTGTCCAGCTTCTGCGCGGTGGAGAAGCCCTTCATGCCCTTCTCGACCAGGAACGCGGTGATGCCCTTGGCGCCGGCGTCCATGTCGGTCTTGGCATAGACCACCAGCACGTCGGCATCCGGGCCGTTGGTGATCCACATCTTGTTGCCGTTGAGCACGTAGCGGTCACCACGCTTGTCGGCGCGCAGTTTCATCGACACCACGTCCGAACCGGCACCCGGCTCGCTCATCGCCAGCGCGCCGACCAGGCTGCCGTTGCACAGGCCCGGCAGGAAGCGCTGTTTCTGTTCTTCGTTGCCATTCTTGCGCAGCTGGTTCACGCACAGGTTGGAGTGCGCGCCGTAGGACAGGCCGATGCCGCCGGAAGCACGCGAGATCTCTTCCATCGCCACCACGTGGGCCAGGTAGCCCATGCCGGTGCCGCCGTATTCTTCTTCCACGGTGAGGCCGAGCAGGCCCTGTTCGCCCAGCTTCGGCCACAGGGCCAGCGGGAACTGATTGGTGGCATCGGCCTCGGCGGCCAGCGGTGCGACCTCGGCGGCGGCAAAATGGGCCACGCTCTGGCGCAGCAGGTCGATGTCTTCGCCAAGGTCGAAGTTCAGGGATGGCACGTGCATTGTGGTGGCTCCACGGCGGGATGGCAGGAAATGGACGCACCCGGCGGGGGAGCGGGCGGCGGTCTGCAGGACCGCTGCCCGCACGGGCGATTGGACCCCAGCGTAGCGGGGTTCGGGTAAGAAGTGAATACAAATTCAAAAATTGAAACTAGAATCAAAACATGGCCTACAAACGCTCTGCACTGATGGAAGAACGGCTGGCCGGGGCCCGTGAACGGATCCTGTTGGCCACCCGCGAGCTGGTCGCCACCGGCGGCTGGCGCAATGCTCCGGTAACCGCCGTGGCGACCCAGGCGGGGGTGTCCACCGGCCTGATCTACCGGCACTTCCCGTCCAAGGCCGAGTTGTTCGTGGAGGTGCTCAACGCCGCCGTGGCCCACGAGGTTGCGATCATGGAACGCATCGCCAGCGGCCCGGAGGTGGCCAGCGAGCGCCTGCGGCTGGCGATCACCGCCTTCGTCCGCCGCGCCCTGGCCGGGCCGGGGTTGGCGCACGCCTTCATCGTTGAACCGGTCGACCCGGACGTGGAAGCCGAGCGCATGCGCGGTCGCCGCGCGTTCGGTGACGTGTTCCTGCGGCTGGTGGAGGAGGGCGTGGCGGCCGGTGAGCTGCCGGCGCAGGACGCGCATGTGGCCGCCGCCTGCCTGGTCGGCGCCTTCACCGAAGCCATGGTCGGCCCGACCGCGCCCAGCCGCGAAGCACACCGCGACGAAGACGCACTGGTGGATGCGATCTGCAGCTTCTGCCTGCGTGCGATCGGCGCCCCCGCAAAACGGTAGCGCCGGGCCATGCCCGGCGGCTGTTGCCATCCTCGACCGTTGTTGCCGCGCTTCGCGCTCGCCGGGCACGGCCCGGCGCTACCCGCATGCGGCCACGGCCGCATGTTGCGCCGCACCAGCAGTGACGCCTGTTGTCGCACGCAAAGCGCGTTCTATACTCGGTCCATCACGCAGTCGCTCAGCCGTGGTCCAACGACTATCAGCCAGGGGTAACGAAGAGTGCGGAATTACGATCTGGAGTTCCTGAAACGCTTCTCCATGGTGATCGCGCTGCTGGCGACCATCACCCTCGGCCTCATCCTCCTTGCCGCCTACATCCACACCCGGATTCCGCCCGAGGTGTCGCCGACCGCGGCCAAGCGCACCGAACAGCGCATCTCGCCCACCGGCGCGGTCTATGCCGGCAGCACCGGCGCCGCCGCGCAGGCCGCCGCCAAGGCCGCCGCGCTGGCCAAGGCCGCGTCGCAGGTGGCCTACGGCGGCACCAAGGACGGCAAGGTCATCTTCGACAACCTGTGCACCGCCTGCCACACCACCGGTGTGGGCATGGCGCCGACACTGGACCATTCGCACTGGGACAAGCGCATCGCACAGGGCAAGGACACCCTCTACAAGCACGCCATCGAGGGCTACACCGGCCCGGACGGCGGCATCATGCCGCCCAAGGGCGGCAACCCGGCGCTGACCGAGGAACAGATCCACGCCACCGTGGACTGGATGCTGGGCAACCTGAAGTAGACGCCCCAACGCGCCGCTTCCTGTAGAGCCGAGCCCACGCTCGGCTGCTCTCCGCGCGGCGTGGCCATGTGCAGCCGAGCATGGGCTCGGCCCTACGATCCCGAGGCTTTGCCCAGCGAGGCCTGATCGCTCAGATGACCCCGCTGCGCAGGCGGGGTTTCGCATTTCAGGGTTAGTCTGTGCGCCTCTTCCATGGAGTCGCCCGTCGATGCGCCGCCGTTCCCTCGCCCTTGCCCTGTCCCTGCTGCTGCCGGCCAGCGCCTTTGCCCAGGCCCAGCCGCAGGCCGCACCGGCTACGACGCCCGCTGCCGCGCGCAGCAGCGCCAGCGTGGTGCTGACCGCCGCGCCGGCCGACTGGCGCGCGCTGGATGGCCAGCGCGTGCGCATCGCCGCACCGCTCACCCTGGCCGGCACCGATGGCCTGGAGCGCTTCGGCCAGCTCACCGTGGCCTTCGATGGCCGCCTCTGGCAGCCGACCGAAGTGGCCGCGCCGGGTACGGCCGGCTATGAGCAGGTGATGGCCGACAACCAGCGTCGTCGCCTGGTGCTGGACGATGGCAGCGATGCCCGCGATCCGGCCAGCGTGGCCTACCTGCCGGGCAACCCGGTGCTGCGCACTGGCATGCAGCTGCGCAATGTGGAGGGCATCGTGCGCGTGGATGCACAAGGCCGTCCGCGCCTGCAGGTCGAGGGTGCGCTGAAACTGCCGGAACTCAAGCGCCCGGCAGTGCCGACCGTGCCGGGTAGCCTGCATGTGGCCGCTTTCAACCTGGAGAACTTCTTCAACGGTGATGGCCAGGGCGGTGGCTTCCCGACCCTGCGCGGCGCGCGCACGCTGGACGAGCACAAGGCGCAGGTGGTCAAGCTGGTCACCACGGTCAACGCGCTGGGCGCCGATGTCGCCGCGCTGATGGAGCTGGAGAACGACGGCTACGGTCCGCAGTCGGCCATCGCCGAACTGGTCGATGCGCTCAACCGGGACCGCGGTGCGCAGGGCGACTGGCGCTTCGTCGACGCGGGCAACGGCCCCGGCGACAACCCGATCCGGGTCGGCATCATCTACCGCAGCGCGCGCCTGCAGCCGGTCGGCAAGCCGGCCACGCTGACCGGTGGCCCGTTCGTCGAGCACAGCCGCGTGCCGCTGGCGCAGGCCTTCCAGGGCAAGCACGGCGCGCCGTTCGTGGTGGTGGCCAACCACTTCAAGTCGAAGGGCTGCCGCGACGCCGCCGGAGCCGACGCCGACCGCAACGACAACCAGGGCTGCTGGAACGCCACCCGCGTGACCTCGGCGCAGCAGCTGCATGCCTGGCTGCAGACGGATCCAACCGGTACCGGTGCAAAGGACGCGGTGCTGCTCGGCGATTTCAATGCCTACGCGATGGAAGACCCGATCCGCACCCTGCATGACCTGGGCTGGCAGGACGCGTTCAAGGTCGCCAAGGTCGAGCATCCCTACAGCTACGTCTACAACGGCTATACCGGCCGCCTCGACCACGCGCTGCTGAGCCCGGGCATGGCCAAGCGCCTGCGCGGCGCCGCCGAATGGCACAGCAACGCCGACGAGCAGGACGCCAGCGGCTACCAGGGCCGCAACGTGCAGGGCTCGTGGCGCAGCTCCGACCACGACCCGCTGCTGCTGGGCTTCGACAGATAAGGTTCGCCGGGGATCTGCTCTGGGAGGCACCTTGATCGGCACGGATGCTGCCGTTGCTTTTGATCTACCAGTCCGCCTTCAAGCGAGCCGAGCATCGCAGGTGAATCAGGGGCGAAGAGGCGCCGATGTCTGAGCGCAGCGACTTCGGCGCCGTCCCCTGGTTCACCGAGAAGCGCAGGGAACCGGTGCACAGCACCGGCTCGCGGCTGGCGGCGCGTTTCTTTTGGTTACTTTTCTTTTCGCGCGAAAAGAAAAGTGACATCCCACCGCGGGCGCGGAAATGGCCCGCCGCAACCAACGCTCACCCCCAGGCGATCAACCCGATCGCCAGCACCGCCAGCGCCAGACCTGTGCGGTTCCACCTCGTGGTCGCCTCGCCGAAGACGAACACGCCCACCAGCGCGCCCAGCACCACCACGCCGATGTTCATGCCGGCGAACACGGTGGCTGGGCTCTCCGGCATCGACTGGTGCGCATGCACATAGAACAGGATGTTGCCGCCGTTGAGCAGGCCCAGCAGCGCACCCGCGCCGAGGTTGCGCCAGGCCAGCCGGCTGCGGCCACTGAAGTGCCGCCACAGCTGCAGCGCCAGCATCAGTACGAAGGCCACGCTGAAGCTGGCCAGCACCGCCGCCATCGACGGCGTGCCCGACAGCGCCACCTGCTTGAGCAGCACGTCGACCACCGCGAACCCGGCCCAGACGCCCAGCAGCCAGCCCCAGCCACCGGGTGAGGACGACACCGCCGGTCCGCGCGGGCGCAGGCTGATCGCCACCATGGCGACCAGGCCCAGCGCCAGGCCGACCAACTTCCACGGCGTGGCGGTCTGGCCGAAGAACAGGAACGCGGCGGCCAATGACAGCAGCAGCGACAGCCGCTGCGCCACGTCGCTGCGGACGATGCCGGCCACCGCCACCGCGCGGCCCAGCACCAGGAAGATCGACGGCAGCACCACCGCCAGCGCCAGCAATGACAGCCACGGCGCATGCGGCGCGCGCAGTGCATCCAGCGGCGGCTGCAGCACCCCGGCGGTGAGCGTTGCAGCCACCAGATAGTTCCAGGTGACCATCTGCGCCACATCCAGCTGGCGGCGGTTGGCCAGCTTCAACAACACCGAAACCAGCACGCTGCAGATCACGGCCAAGGAAAGGTAGAGCATGGGGCGGGCACAGGGCGGGGGCAGGGGACGGTATCATGGTGCCATGCACAAGCCTTCGTTCCCCGTCGCCCCTGGCGAAACCGCCTGCCTCGAACTGGACGGCCCGGCCGGCCCGCTGGAAGTGGTCGTCGACCTGCCCAAGGCCGATGTGCCGGTGCAGCCGATCGTGGCCATCGTCTGCCATCCGCTGTCCACCGAGGGCGGCACCCTGCACAACAAGGTGGTCACCATGACCGCCACCACCCTGCGCGAGCTGGGCATCGCCACGGTGCGCTTCAACTTCCGCAGTGTTGGCGCGTCGGCCGGTGAGTTCGACCACGGCGTGGGCGAGCAGGACGACCTGAAGGCCGTCGCCGCCTGGGTGCGCAGCCAGCGTCCGGACGACCGCCTGTGGTTGGCCGGTTTCAGCTTCGGCTCGTTCGTGTCGCTGAAGGCCGCTGCCGCGCTGCAGCCGGAAGCGCTGATCTCGATCGCGCCGCCGGCCGGTCGCTGGGATTTCGATGGCATCGCACCGCCGGCGCGCTGGCTGGTGATCCAGGGCGAGCAGGACGAGATCGTCGACCCGCAGGCCGTCTACCAGTGGCTGGACACGCTGGACTTCCCGCATGAGCTGGTGCGCATGCCCGAGACCAGCCACTTCTTCCACCGCAAGCTGATCGACCTGCGTGGCGCGCTGACCCACGGCGTGAAGCATTGGCTGGGCGCAGCGGCATGAGTGCAACCGAGTTGACCCCGTCGCAGCGGTACGCGGAAGGGGTCGCCCGTGGCGACTGGCAGAACGACCCGGCCCAGCATGCGGCGCTGGCCGAGCTGGACCGCATCCACCTGGGCCTGCTGGACAGTGCCGAGGACGGTTGGCTGGACCGCCTGTCCTCGTTCTGGAAGAAGCCCGAGCCGGTGAAGGGCCTGTACTTCTGGGGCGGCGTCGGCCGCGGCAAGACCTTCCTGGTCGACCTGTTCTACGACGGCCTGCCGATCAAGCAGAAGTACCGCACCCATTTCCATCGCTTCATGCGCAGCGTCCACGAGCGCCTGCGCGAGCACCAGGGCCAGAGCGACCCGCTGGCGAAGATCGCCCAGGAATGGCGCAGCAACCTGCGCGTGCTGGTGCTCGACGAGTTCTTCGTCACCGACATCGGCGATGCGATGCTGCTGGCGCGGTTGCTGGAGCGCCTGTTCGCCGAGGGCGTGACCCTGGTCACCACCTCCAACACGGCGGTGGAGAACCTGTACCTCAATGGCCTGCAGCGCGAGAGCTTCCTGCCGGCCATCGGCCTGCTGCAGCGCTTCTGCGTCGAGTTGTACGCCGAAGGCACCGAGGATTACCGCATGCGCGCGCTGACCCGCTCGCCGGTGTACCGCGCACCGCTGGCGGCCGACAGCGATGAGTGGCTGGCTACGCGCTGGAACGAGCTGAGTGGTGGCCAGCCGGCCAAGGCCGGCAACATCGAGATCGAGGGTCGCAAGATTCCGGTCCGTGGCCGCGGCAAGAGCATCGCCTGGTTCGATTTCGCCGCGCTGTGCGAGGGCCCGCGGGGGCCCTCGGACTACATCGAGATCGCGCACGAGTTCAACACGGTGCTGCTGGGCGGCATTCCGGCATTCGATCGCCTGAACGAAGATGCCGCGCGCCGCTTCGTCAACCTGATCGACGAGCTGTACGACCGCCACGTCAACCTGGTCTGCACCGCCAGCACCTCGCCGATCGAGCTGTACACCGGCCAGCGCCTGCAGGGCGCGTTCGAGCGCACTGCTTCGCGCCTGATCGAAATGCAGAGCGCCGAATACCTGGGCACCCCGCACCGGGCGTGAGGGTAGTGCCGTTTGTAGAGCCGAACCCACGCTCGGCTGCCTTTGCATGATGTGCCGAAAAGCAGCCGAGCGTGGGCTCGGCTCTACGACAGCACAGCGCGGCTATCGGGTGGGCGCAACCGCGCTCCCCAACGGCCGCTCATCCGGCCCGGCCGACACATGCAGCCCCGTACCGCTGCCGTGCTCCGCCCGTACGCTCTCGCCGCGCTCCAGCAGCCGCAGTGGCTGTCCCTGGTAGCGCACTTCCAGCGCATCGTGGGCCTCTGCCAGTGAACGCACCAGCGGGCAAAGGGCCATTGCCTTGGCTTCCAGCTGCTGGCTGCGCGCTTCCATGCGGCGGTCGACCTCGGCATCGAGGCGGTCGGCGCGGCGCTCCATGGCCCCGGCGCGGCCGGTGAACACCTGCCACAGCACGCTGCGGGTCATCGACCCGGCCATCGTCTCGGCCATCTGCTCGATGTGCGCGTCGAAGCCGTCGCCGAAGGCTTCCTGTTCCCAGTAGCCGCGGCCCAGGCTGGCGTCGATCCAGTCCTGCATCTCGCCGCGCATCGCCCGCATCTGGCGGTTGCGGGACTTGCCGGTGATGGCCTCGAAGGCAGCGTCCAGCGCATCGAAGGTGACCCCGGAGACTTCGTGGGCCAGTGCGGTGGCCGCCGGCATCAACTGGCGGGCACCGGCCTCCATCTGCCGCAGGCGGGCGGCATCGGCGGCGCTGACCGGCACCATGGTGCCGTCCAGGCTCAGCTCGCCATCGTGGAACACCACTTCATGCGGCGCCTGCGGGCCATGCCGCAGCCAGATGCCGCCGCTGTCCACCAGCACGTCATAGTCGGTATGGATGCCGCACTGGTCCGAACGCAGGTCCGGCCCCTCGGCGGCCAGCGCCGGGGCAATGAACAGGGCAGGCAGCAGGGCCAGCGCGGGCAACCACAAGTGCATCGGAGCATCCTTTTCCCGGAGCGAGTGGCCAGCATCCGCTGCCCGCCCGAGCGCGTCACCGGCCGGAAGTCACCCGTCCACCGGATTCCCACCGGCTGCCCACCACCTATCCACAGGGTTGTCCCTAGCCAGTTTCATCACTGTCATGTGAAGCTGTCATTGTTCCGTTTTCGCGGTGCGTTGTACCACCGCAATGACGCCTTTCGGGCTTGACTGCGCAGCCCGTTCCGGCAGGTCTGAAGCGTCTGATCCGGGCGCCGATGGCACGATCCTTGCGGCGCAAGGGATTGCCGAATTTCACTACATTTGGCGTTGACGGACCCCATTACCCCCACTATCTTGTGGCCATCGGTCGCAGCAACCCCAATTCCAGGGGGTGCCAGGGGTACCCATCCGCGATCGCCAACGGCAGTGGCAGGCGCAGGGTCTCATCCCCTGCGACGCCGTCCTGCCATCCTGGGCTGTCATGTCCCGGGCTGCGTCACCCGATGCATCGAGCACCCACCAATCACGCCAAGAGGACACACGCCGTGACCACCGAATCCAGCGCCACCATCGAGAAGGAAAGCGAATTCCTGTTGACGTCGCCGCCGACGGCCAACGCGATGAGTGTGACCAAGCGCAATGGCACGACCGAACTGGTGGACCTGAACAAGATCGTGCGCGCGGTGCAGCGTTCCTCCGAAGGCCTGCACGCCGTCGATCCGATGCGCGTGGCCACCCGCACCATTTCCGGCCTGTACAACGGCGCCACCACCCGCGAGCTGGACGAACTGTCCATCCGCACCGCCGCCCTGCTGATCGGTGAAGAGCCCGAGTACGGTCGCCTCGCTGCGCGCCTGCTGGCCAACTACATCGCCAAGGAAGTCTCGGGCCAGGAAATCTACGCCTTCTCGCAGTCGGTCAGCCGTGGCCACGAAGTGGGCCTGATCAACGACCGCCTGCTGAACTTCGTGCAGACCAACGCACGCAAGCTCAACGATGCCATCGACATCTCGCTGGACCTGAACTTCGATTACTTCGGCCTGCGTACCCTGTACGACCGTTACCTGCTGCGCCACCCGCACACCCGCAAGGTGATCGAGACCCCGCAGCAGTTCTTCCTGCGTATCGCCAGCGCGCTGAGCGAGGACGTGTCCGAGACCCTGGCGCTGTACAAGCGCATGGGCAACCTGGACTACCTGCCGTCCAGCCCGACCCTGTTCAACTCCGGCACCACCCACGAGCAGCTGTCCTCGTGCTTCCTGCTGGATTCGCCGCAGGACTCGCTGGAGTCGATCTATTCCAAGTACGGCGACATCGCCCAGCTGTCGAAGTTCTCCGGCGGCATCGGCGTCAGCTACACCCGCGTGCGTTCGCGTGGTTCGCTGATCAAGTCGACCAACGGCCACTCCAACGGCATCGTGCCGTGGCTGAAGACCATGGATTCGTCCGTGGCCGCGGTGAACCAGGGCGGCAAGCGCAAGGGCGCGGCCTGCGTGTACCTGGAAACCTGGCACGCCGACATCGAGGACTTCCTCGAGCTGCGTGACAACACCGGTGACGAAGCCCGCCGTGCGCACAACCTGAACCTGGCCAACTGGGTGCCGGACCTGTTCATGAAGCGCGTCGAAGCCGACCAGGAATGGTCGCTGTTCGATCCGCGCGTCGTGCCGGAGTTCACCGACCTGTTCGGCGAAGCCTTCGAGCAGGCCTACCTGCAGGCCGAAGCCCAGGGCAAGGCCAACCGCACCATCTCCGCGCGCAAGCTGTACGCCCGCATGATGCGTACGCTGGCCGAGACCGGCAACGGCTGGATGACCTTCAAGGACAAGTGCAACCGCGCCAGCAACCAGACCCTGCGTCCGGGCAACGTGATCCACCTGTCCAACCTGTGCACGGAAATCCTGGAAGTCACTTCCAACGATGAAACCGCGGTGTGCAACCTGGGTTCGATCAACCTGGGCAACCACTTCGACGAGCACAACGAGTTCGACTTCGAGAAGCTGGCCGAGACCGTGCGCCTGGCCGTGCGCCAGCTCGACCGCGTCATCGACCTGAACTTCTACCCGATCGAAACCGCCCGCCGCGCCAACCTGCGCTGGCGTCCGGTCGGCCTGGGCTGCATGGGCCTGCAGGACGTGTTCTTCCGCAAGCGCCTGCCGTTCGACAGCGCCGAAGCCCGCGCCCTGTCGAAGAAGATTGCCGAAGCGATCTACTTCCACGCGCTGGAAACCTCCTGCGAGCTGGCCCAGGAACGCGGCAAGCACCCGTCGTTCAACGACACCCGTGCCGCCAGCGGCGAACTGCAGTTCGACGCCTGGAACGTGGTGCCGGAAGACACCGCACGCTGGGATGCCCTGCGTGAGCGCATCAAGGAACACGGCCTGCGCAACTCGCTGATGATCGCGATCGCCCCGACCGCAACCATCGCCTCGATCGCCGGCTGCTACGAGTGCGTCGAGCCGCAGGTGTCCAACCTGTTCAAGCGCGAGACCCTGTCCGGTGACTTCCTGCAGGTCAACCGCTACCTGGTGAACGAGCTGAAGAAGCTGGGCCTGTGGACCGCCGACATGCGCGATGCCATCAAGCTGGCCGAAGGTTCCATCGCCGGCGTGGCGCAGATTCCGGAAACGCTGCGCGAGGTCTACCGCACCGCGTGGGAACTGCCGATGCGCTCGCTGATCGACATGGCCGCCGAGCGTGGCGCCTTCATCGACCAGTCGGCCTCGCTCAACCTGTTCATGGAAAGCCCGAACATCGGCGCGATGTCCTCCATGTACATGTACGCCTGGAAGCAGGGCATCAAGACCACCTACTACCTGCGTTCGCGCCCGGCCACCAAGATCGCCAAGACCACGGTGAGCAGCGCGGCCCCGGCCAAGGTGTTCAGCCCGGACGAAGCCATCGCCTGCTCGCTGGAAAACCCGGAAGCCTGCGAGGCCTGCCAGTAACACGCCGCGCGGTGGCTGCCGACCGTTGGTCGGCACTCGAACACCTCGCACCTGTAGAGCCGAGCCATGCTCGGCTGCAGCACGGAAACACCAAGGTAGCGCCGGGCCACGCCCGGCGTTTTGACCCGAGAATTCAAGGAAACACCCATGGCCGACAAGCCCAAGCAGATGCTGCTCGATCCCGGTTTTGAACTGACCCTGCGCCCGATGCGCTACCCGCAGTTCTATGACATGTACAGGAACGCGATCAAGAACACCTGGACGGTGGAAGAGATCAACTTCCAGATCGACATCACCGACCTGCACAGCAAGATGTCGCCGGGTGAGCGCCACCTGATCCACCGGCTGGTCGCGTTCTTCGCCACCGGCGACTCGATCGTGTCCAACAACCTGGTGCTGAACCTGTACCAGCACCTCAATGCGCCGGAAGCGCGCATGTACTTGTCGCGCCAGCTGTATGAAGAAGCGCTTCACGTGCAGTTCTACCTGACCCTGCTCGACAACTACCTGCCGGATCCGGAAGAGCGCGCCAAGGCGTTCTCGGCGGTGGAGAACATCGACTCGATCAAGAAGAAGGCCGACTTCTGCTTCAAGTGGATCGACTCGATCCAGAGCCTGACCCGCATCGAGACCCGCGAACAGCGCCGCCAGTTCCTGCTCAACCAGATCTGCTTCGCCGCTTGCATCGAAGGCCTGTTCTTCTTCGCTGCCTTCGCCTACGTGTACTACTTCCGTTCGCGTGGCCTGCTGCCGGGCCTGGCCTCGGGCACCAACTGGGTGTTCCGCGACGAGAGCGCGCACATGGAGTTCGCGTTCGAGTCGGTGCGTGTGGTGCGTGAGGAAGAACCGGACCTGTTCGACGAAGAGATGAAGCAGCAGGTCTACGACATGCTGGCCGAGGCGATCGAGTGCGAAGTGCAGTTCGCCGAGGACGTGCTGTCCGGCGGCGTGGCCGGCATTTCCACCCGCGACATGCGCCAGTACCTGCAGCACTGCGCCGACCAGCATTTCGCCAAGCTGGGCATGGAAAAGAAGTACAACGTGCGCAACCCGCTGCCGTTCATGGAACTGCAGGACGTGCAGGAACTGACCAACTTCTTCGAACGCCGCGTCTCGGCTTACCAGGTCGGCGTGCAGGGCGAAGTGGCCTTCGACATGAACTTCTGATCGAACCGGTCAAGCCTGTCGCAACAAAAAACCCCGGCGATCGCCGGGGTTTTTTGTTGCGCGCCTGGCTTTTGCAGAGTCGAGCCATGCTCGACTGCTGTCCGCGAAGATCAGTCGAGCATGGCCCGACTCTACAAAGAGCGGCTATCGCCGCCCTTCCACCGCCATGCGCACCGCCAGCCCGGCCAGTACCGTGCCCATCAGCCAACGCTGCACCATCTGCCAGGTGGGGTGCGCGGCCAGGAAGCCGGCGATGCTGCCAGCGGTCAGCGCGATCATGCCATTCACGCTGACACTGACCAGGATCTGGGTGGAGCCCAGCACGATCGACTGCATCAGCACGCTGCCTTCGCTGTCCGGGTGCAGGAACTGCGGCAGCAGCGACAGGTACATCACCGCCACTTTGGGGTTCAGCAGATTGGTCAGGAAGCCCATCGTGAACAACTTGCGCGGGCTGTCCTGCGGCAGGTCGCGCACTGCAAACGGCGAACGGCCACCCGGCTTGAGCGCCTGCCAGGCCAGGTACAGCAGGTACAGCGCGCCGCCAATGCGCAGCGCGTCGTAGGCGAACGGTACCGTCATCAGCAGGGCGGTGATGCCCAGCGCTGCGCACAGCATGTAGAACACGAAGCCCAGCGCCACCCCGCCCAGCGAGATCAGTCCCGCCATCGGGCCCTGGCAGATCGAGCGCGAGATGACGTAGATCATGTTCGGCCCGGGCGTGATCACCATGGCCAGCGAGACCAGTGCAAAGGCCAGAAGGTCGGAAGTGGCGGGCATGGGTGGTCCTGGCGGTGGGCGTGGCGCAGTGTAGCGCCTGCCATGGGCGGGGCCTGCGCAGGCACCGCTGCCAGGTGGCCATTGCACATGCGTTCCGATGGCCGTCACGCCGGTCGCATAAAATTATCGGACCCCACACACCGAAGCACCCCCATGACCCCGATCCCCGAGACCGTGCCGCCCACCGAAGTGCGCATGGCCGAAATCGTCTTCCCGAACCACACCAACCACCTCGGCACCCTGTTCGGTGGGCAGGCACTGGCGTGGATGGACAAGGCGGCCTTCCTGGCCGCCGCCCGCTACTCACGCCGCACCGTGGTGACCGCGCGCAGCGACCAGGTCGACTTCAAGCTGCCGATCCGCATCGGCCAGATGGTGGAGACCATCGGCCGCATCGTCGAAGTCGGCCGCAGCTCGATGAAGGTCGAGGTGGAGCTGGTCGCCGAGGACCTGCACAGCGGCGAGCGCAAATTGTGTACCCGCGGCCACTTCGTGATGATCGCGCTGGACGAGGAAGGCCACCCGATCGCGGTGCCACCGCTGCCGGCGGCCTGACCCGGCCAACGGACCGGCGCTTGCGGGGGCGCCGCCGCGCCCCCATCTGGCAACCATGACCCCGCCACTGACCGACTTCATCGACCGCGCCCAGCGCCTGTTCGTGCTGACCGGCGCTGGCTGCAGCACCGCCTCGGGCATTCCCGATTACCGCGATACCGACGGCCAGTGGAAACGCACGCCGCCGGTGACCTACCAGGCCTTCATGGGCGAGGCGGCCACCCGCCAGCGCTACTGGGCGCGCAGCCTGCTGGGCTGGCCGCGCTTCGGCCTGGCCCGGCCCAACGGCACCCACCAGGCCCTGGCTGCCCTGGAAAGCCGCGGCAAGCTGCAGGTGCTGCTGACCCAGAACGTGGACGGCCTGCACCAGCGGGCCGGCAGCCGCAACGTGATCGACCTGCATGGCCGACTGGATCGGGTGCGCTGCATGGGCTGCGAACGCCGCAGCGGCCGCGAGGACTTCCAACAGCGCCTGCTGGACGCCAATCCGGGCTGGGACGCGCTGGAGGCCGGTATCGCCCCGGATGGCGATGCCGATCTGGAGACCGATTTCTCCAGCTTCGTGGTGCCCGATTGCCCGTCCTGCGGCGGCCTGCTGAAGCCGGACGTGGTGTTCTTCGGCGAAAACGTGCCCCGTGAACGCGTGGCAGCGGTGCATGAGCACCTGCAGCAGGCAGACGCCGTGCTGGTGGTGGGTTCTTCGCTGATGGTCTATTCCGGTTTCCGCTTCGTGCAGGCGGCGGCCAGGGCAGGGCTGCCGGTGGCGGCGCTGAACCGCGGCCGCACCCGTGCCGACGACCTGCTGCAGTTCAAGGACGAGCGGGACTGCGCTGAGGCGCTTGCAGGGCTCGTTACCGGGTAGCGCCGGGCCATGCCCGGCGGAAACGGGGTGCCGCGCCGCACGTTCGCCGGGCATGGCCCGGCGCTACCCATCATGCGTCCCCGCGAAACAGCGATCCATCCAGATGGTTGATCCGCGAGCCGCGCAGCGGTGCAATACGCACCCCCTACGTCGTTCATCACCGTCTTGAGCCAGCTGTTCTCGCCGATTTCATTCGGCCCCCTGACCCTGTCCAACCGCATCGTCATCGCGCCGATGTGCCAGTACTCCGCCGAAGACGGTCGCGCCAGCGACTGGCACGCCATGCACCTGGGCAACCTGGCGCAGTCGGGCGCTGGCCTGCTGATCCTGGAAGCCACCGCGGTCGAGCCGCGCGGCCGCATCAGCTGGGCCGATCTGGGCCTGTGGGACGACGGTACCGAAGCCGCGTTGGCACAGGTGCTGGCCAGCGTCCGCCGCTGGTCGCCGATGCCACTGGGCATCCAGCTCGGCCACGCCGGCCGCAAGGCCTCGGTGAAGCGCCCGTGGGACGGCGGCGGCCAGTTGCCAGCCGATGATGCGCGTGGCTGGTCCACCGTGGCGCCGTCGCCGCTGCCGTTCCATGCCGGCGATCCGGCACCGCAGGAACTGGACGAGGCCGGCATCGCCGAGGTCATCGCCGCCTTCGCCGCCAGTGCGGTGCGCGCCGAGCGCCTGGGCTTCGAGCTGATCGAGCTGCATGCCGCGCACGGCTATCTGCTGCACCAGTTCCTGTCGCCGCTGAGCAACCGCCGCACCGATGGCTATGGTGGCTCGCTGCCGAACCGCCTGCGCCTGCTGGTGGAAGTGTTCGACGCGGTGCGTGCGGTAGTGTCCGACAAGGTCGCCGTGGGTGTACGCATTTCCGCCAGCGACTGGGTCGACGGTGGTTGGGATCTGGTGCAGAGCGAAGCACTGGCCCAGGTGCTGGACGCGCGCGGCTGCAATTTCCTGCATGTCTCCAGCGGCGGCCTGGACGAGCGCCAGAAGATCACCGTCGGCCCGGGCTACCAGGTGCCGTTCGCGGCGGCGATCAAGGCCAAGGTGCGCATGCCGGTCATCGCTGTGGGCATGATCACCGAGCCCGAGCAGGCCGAATCGATCCTGCGCCATCGCCACGCCGATGCCGTGGCCCTGGCGCGCGGCATCCTCTACGACCCGCGCTGGCCGTGGCATGCCGCCGCCGCGCTGCGCGACAGCGTGGAACCGGCGCCGCAGTACCTGCGCTGCGAGCCGCGCGACGCGCGCGGCGTGTTCAAGGCGCGCTGAGGCTCACACCCGCCAGGCCGGCGCCATGCCGGCCTGCAGGTGTTCGAACAGCGCGCGGATCTTGGCGGTGAAATCGCGGCGGTCGCTGACGCAGAAATAGACCTCCATCGGTTCCGGACGCCACGCGGTGTCGGCGCCGAACACCGCCTGCAGGCGGCCATCGCGCAGGTACGGCTCGGCCACGAATGCGGCCAGCCGGGTGATGCCGGCACCGGCCGCCGCCAGCGTCGCCAGCGCATCGATGTCATCGCAGACCATGCTCGGTGGCAGCGCGGCGTCCACGCGCTGGCCGTCCTTCAGCAGGCCCCAGCGCAGCGGCCGGCCATCGGTGGGGAAGCGGTGCAGCAGCCCGCGATGACCGCTCAGCTCGGAGGGTTGCTGTGGGGTGCCATGCGCTTTCAGATAGGCCGGCGAGGCACAGAACACGAAGGGCACGCGTGCCAGCTGCCGTGCGACCACGCCATCTTCCAGCTGCGCACCGATGCGGATGCTGGCATCCACCGCTTCCGGGCCATGCTGCACGGCGCGGTCGGTCAGGCGCAGCTCCAGCTGCAGTTGTGGGTAACGCTGCTGCAGTGAAGGCAGCAAGGGGGCAAGCACATGGCGACCGAAGGCGCTGCTGCTGGCGATGCGCAGCGGCCCGGCCGGCTCGATGTCACCGGCAGTGACCATCGCCTGCGCGCGCGCCAGGTCGGCTTCGATGTGGCGCACCTGCGCCAGGTACAGCGCGCCGGCCTCGCTGAGGGCCAGCTGCCGCGTACTCCGGTTCAGCAACCGTACGCCCAGATGGGCCTCCAGCCGGTTGATGTTCTGGCCGACCGCGGTGGCGCTGATGCCAAGGATGCGGGCCGCGGCGGCAATGCTGCCGGTCTCTGCGGTGCGGGTGAAGCTGCGGATCAGTTGCAACAGGTTCATGACCGACCAGCTTGCCACGGGAAGATCCAAGTATCGCTTGGTACTGAACCAAGCAGGTCGGTTGCACCCGTGATCATCCGGCCGCTGGGCAGGGCGCTGCCCTACACTGTGGCGATGCGCCCCGATTCCATCCTCACCCTGTCCTGCCCCGACCGTACCGGCATCGTCTATCGCGTGTCCGGCCTGCTGTTCGACCACGGCTGCAACATCCTCGACGCCCAGCAGTTCGGCGACGAGGAAAGCGGCCGCTTCTTCCTGCGCGTGCATTTCGATCGCGATGCCGGCCTGCCGCTGGAGACCGTGCACGCCGCGATGGCCACGCTCGCCCAGGACTTCGGCATGGACTGGCAGCTGCACGATGGCCGCCGCCGCGCACGCCTGCTGGTGCTGGTCAGCAAACAGGGGCATTGCCTCAACGACCTGCTGTTCCGCGCCCACAGCGGCCAGCTGAAGGTCGACATTGCGGCGGTGGCGTCCAACCACGCCGACTTCGCGCCATTGGCCGCCTCCTACCAGGTGCCGTTCCACCACCTGCCGGTGACCGCCGATACGCGCGCGGTGCAGGAGCAGCAGATCATCGACCTGGTCGAGCGTGAGCGCATCGACCTGGTGGTGCTGGCGCGCTACATGCAGATCCTGTCACCCACGCTGTGCCGCGCGCTGGCCGGCCGTGCGATCAACATCCACCACAGCTTCCTGCCCAGCTTCAAGGGCGCGCAGCCGTACCACCAGGCGCACGCGCGCGGGGTCAAGATCATCGGTGCCACCGCGCACTACGTCACCGAGGACCTGGACGAAGGCCCGATCATCGAACAGGACGTGGCCCGCGTTGACCATGCGATGGCGCCGCGCGAACTGGTGCGGCTGGGCAGTGATACCGAATCGCTGGTGCTGGCGCGTGCGGTGCGCCGCCATGTGGAACACCGCATCCTGCTCAACGGGCATCGCACGGTGGTGTTCCGGTAATCGCCCATCCCGCGTCCGCCGGGCATGGCCCGGCACTACCGAATCCTGATTTCATCCAGTGAAAAGCCCCCGGTTCGGCCGTCCCGCGATCTGTAGGGGGGCGTAGTTGGGGGGCTGGATGAATCGATTGTGTTGTCGTGGGCAGGAGCGCGCAAGCGGCATAAGCGACGTGCGCGGTAGCGCCGGGCCATGCCCGGCGGTCGCCCGTCAGGCGATCGCGATCCCCGCCTTGCCCAGCGCCTCGCGCACCATCGTATCGTTGGCCTCGGTCACCGGCCGGGTCAGCTCCCACAGGAACTTCACCCGGAAGCCGGACTTCACCGCGTCCTGCGCGCTCCACAGTACGCAGTAGTCGCGGGCCAGGCCGCACACATGCACTTCGCGGATGCGGCGCTCGTGCAGCCAGCCGGCCAGGCCGGTAGCTGGGCGCTCGCCATCGGGGCCATGGTTCTCGCGGAAGGCGCTGTACGAATCCACCTGTTGGCGCGTGCCCTTGCGCAGGATCAGGTCGGCCACGGTCCAGTCCACGCCCGGGTGCAGGGCGGCACCGGCGCTGCCCTGCACGCAGTGGTCCGGCCATAGGGTCTGCGGCTGCGCGTGCAGCAGGATGGTCTCGAAGGGGCGTTGGCCGGGGTGCTGGCTGGCGAACGAGGCATGGTCGGCCGGGTGCCAGTCCTGTGTCGCCACCACGGTGCGGTAGCGGCGCTGCGCCAGCAGACCGGCAATCGGTACCACCAGCGCATCGCCCTGGTCGCAGGCCAGCGTACCGCCGGGCATGAAGTCTGGCTGCAGGTCGATCACCAGCAGGGCGACATCGGCGGGCAGGGCGGTCATGGCAGGTCCACTACAACGTGAAGGGGCGACCAGCGTGGCCGCCCCGGCGGCACAGGTCAATCGCCCTGCGGCGTCCCAGCGTCCTGCCCGTAGTACAGCAGGCCGATCTTGATCCGCTCGCGGCCATTCTCGCGGCGATGGCGGTTGGCATCGCGCAGCGAGTACACGCAGCCGCAGTACTCCTGCTGGTAGAACTGCTCGCGCTTGCTGATCTCGATCATGCGGCTGGCACCGCCGCCCTTGCGCCAGTTGTAGTCCCAGTACTGCAGGCCCTCGTAGCGCGACGCGGCGCGGATGCCGCAGTCGTTGATCTGCGCCATGTTCTTCCAGCGCGAGATGCCCAGCGAAGAACTGATGGTGTCATAGCCGTGTTCGTGCGCGTACAGCGCAGTGCGCTCGAAACGCATGTCGAAGCACATCGTGCAGCGGATGCCGCGTTCGGGCTCGTTCTCCATGCCGCGCGCACGGCTGAACCAGTTGTCGGTGTCGTAGTCGCAGTCGATGAACGGGATGTCGTGCTGCTCGGCGAAGCGGATGTTCTCCTGCTTGCGCAGCTCGTATTCCCTCACCGGGTGGATGTTGGGGTTGTAGAAGAAGATCGCGTAGTCGATCCCGGAGGCGGTGATCGCCTCCATCACTTCGCCGGAGCAGGGCGCGCAGCATGAATGCAGCAGCAGGCGCTTGCCGTCGGCGGGCAGGGTCAGGGTGGGACGTTGGAGCTCGGTCATCGTCAGGTACCGCATGGACCGCCGGCAACGGCGGTGGCCCATGCATCAGCGCGTGGGTGAACAGGTCTGGCCGGATACCGTGAAAAGGACGCGCGCGGCCGCATCGCCTGCACGCGCAGGACAAGGACGGCCCCGGCAACCTCCCCGCGGAGATTCCAGGTCGAATCAGGGGACGGTCGTGTCCCCCGGCCGGGGCCGGTATTCGGGCTGATGGACACGGGCCGCAGCCCACCTACTACCTGCCGCTTCCCAGGCGCGAGCCCAGTGCTGTTGGCAGGATTCGTTTCCATTCACCGCTGCGGGGCAGCTCCGGAATGGGCGCGCGAGGCGCCTTCACCGGATTCCCGTTTAAATCCCGGCCGCCATCAATGCCACGGCCGGGATACCTTCGGCGTGCCCACGGTGGACGCGTCGAGTCCAATGGTCAAGGGCCAATCAAAGCGCAGGGCTGTGGCTCGTTTCTCAGGCTGTGAGAGCCCCTCTTGCCATACTGTGCATCGACAGACGGGAGGTGACTCGTGGCGGCGAAGTACTGCGATCTGGTCATGAAAGGCGGCATCACCAGCGGCATCGTGTACCCCAATGCGGTACTGGCGCTGGCGCGCGAGTATCGCTTCAAGAGCATCGGCGGCACCTCGGCCGGCGCCATCGCTGCGGCGGTGGCGGCCGCGGCAGCCTGCGGTGATCGCCGCCAGCAGGCGGGCGAGCACCTGCCTGGCGATGCCGGCTATGGCGGGTTGTCGGCGGTGTCGGCGCAGCTGTCGCGGCGCGGCTTCATCTACAGCCTGTTCCAGCCGGCACGGGGCGCGCGTGCGGCCTATCGGCTGCTGGTGGTGCTGACCGGCAATGCCCGCCTGCCGCACAAGCTGCTGTGCCTGGCCGTTGCCGTGTTCGAGATCGCGCCGCTGGAAGTGCTGGTGTCGCTGGCGCTGCTGCTCGGCCTGGGCTGGTGGGGTGGTGGCTGGAGCGGCGTGGCCGCCACGCTGCTGCCGTCGCTGCTGTGCGCTTACGGTGCCGGCGTGGCCGGTGCCGCGCTGCGGGTGGCGCGGGTGGCGCGGCGCAATCTGCTGGGCCTGTGCAGCGGCCTCGGCCGTGATGCACGCAAGCCGGCGTTGACCGAGTGGCTGCACGAGTGCCTGCAGCAGTTGTCCGGCAAGCCGCTGGATGCACCGCTTACCTTCGCCGACCTGCACGATGCGCCGCGCTATGCCGGCGAGCCGGACAGCCCGCATGCGATCAGCCTGCAGATGATCACCACCTGCGTGTCGCACAACGAGCCGCGTACGCTGCCGCTGGGTGGCGCGCAGTTCTGGTTCCTGCGCGAGGAGTTCGAGCAGCTGTTCCCGGCCAGCGTGGTGCAGTGGCTGGTGGATCAAGCTGGCCCGCCGTTGGAGGTGGAGGGGCGACGGTACTACCACCTGCCGCAGGGCCCGAAGCTGCCGGTGCTGGTGGCCACGCGCATGAGCCTGAGCTTCCCGTTGCTGATCAGCGCGGTGCCGCTGCATGAGCCCTCGCGGCGCGAGCGTCGCTGCGAACCCACCGCGCCTGCCGCCGACCAGGAGCACAACGTGGCCGACAGCATGGAAGGGCTGACCAGTGCCGGGCAGACCTGTGGCCCGGTGATCACCGCCTTCCGCATCTGCTGGTTCTCCGATGGCGGCATCAGCAGCAACTTCCCGATCCATCTGTTCGATGCCGCCTTGCCGCGCTGGCCGACCTTCGCCATCAACCTGGTCTACCCGCAGCACGCTGAAGAGGTGAGCCACGGCAGCAGCGGCCGCCAGTCGCTGGAACACGCGGTGTTCCTGCCCACCGAAAACCGTCATGGCTGGCAGCGCACCTATCAGTCGATCGCCACGCCGTTGGCGGCCGCGGAACTGGGGCGTTTCCTGTTCGCGGTGGTGGCGACCATGCAGAACTGGCGCGATCTGCTGCAGGCGCGCGCGCCGGGTTACCGCGACCGCATCGTGCACGTCAGCCTGCAGGGCGACGAAGGCGGCATGAACCTGGACATGCCGCAGGAGGTGCTGACCCGCATCGCCGACAAGGGCAGCCTGGCGGGCGCGCGCTTCTGTTCGTTCTCGTTCGAGAACCACTACTGGATCCGCTGGCGCAACCTGGCCTCGGCCTACCAGCGCTACACGCTGGAAGTGGCACGCACCGACGACCCGGCGCAGCAGGTGCTGGCCTACCGCGCGGCGTACGCGATGGTTGCCACTGGCCAGCCGACGCCACCGTCATACAAGCTGGGTTCGGAAGACAAGCGGCTGGCCTCGCAGCAGCTGTGGGGGTTGATGGTCGAACAGGGTCGCAGCTGGGAGGACCTCGGCCCCGACCTCACCGACGGCGCACCGCGCCCGTTGCCGCAGATGAAGGTGACGCCGATCTACTGACCCGGTAGTAGATCCACGCCTTGCGTGGATGGAACCCCATCGAAATCGAATATTTCGAACGTTCATCGAAGAACATCCACGCATGGCGTGGATCAAGCGTGTCGACCAAGGTCGACACCTACCAGAGCAATACGTCGTTCCGACAGATGGAAGGAAACCGTCGAAGGCGGGGTGGTGTCGGATTGCGGGGTGTCCGCGGCATGGATGCCGCGGCCAAGCCCCCAGGGACGGGTTCACGGCGTCCCCGCAATCCGACACCGCCCCGCCATCCCACGGAATGCCAGCTTTTGCTGTTGCTGTTGCTGTTGCTTCGGCTTCGGCAGGTGCAGGGCGCAGCCCTGCGGAACCAACCCTACCTCCCCGGCAACTGCGCGAACGCGCGCTGCATGCAGTCCTCGCGCGGGCACACCCGGCACCCCGGGCCGATCGACACCGAATTGCCCGGGCTCTGCACATCCAGCCCCAGCGAATACACCAGCCGTTCGGCATGCTGCAGATCGCAGCCCAGCGCCACCGCGAAGGTCTTGCGGGGCTGGCCATGACCGACCGGACCACTGCTGACTTGCCGTGCCAGCCAGAAATGCCGTCGCCCATCGGGCATGCGCGCGGTCTGCGTAAGGATGCGCCCGGGCTGGTTGAACGCCTCGTAGACGATCCACAGCGGGCACGAACCACCCACCTGCGAGAAGTGGAAGTCGGTGGCCGAATGGCGCTTGGACACATTGCCCGCGCGGTCCACGCGGATGAAGAAGAACGGCAGCCCGGGCGCGCTGCGCCGTGCCAGCGTGCTCAGCCGATGGCAGACCGCTTCGAAGCCGACGCCGAACTGGTGTGCCAGCAGTTCGATGTCGTAGCTGCTGGCCTCGGCCGCACGCAGGAAGCGCATGTACGGCATCACCAGGGCGCCAGCGAAATAGTTCGACAGACCGATGCGGGCCTGAGCGATGCGTGCCTCATCGGTGAAGCCGGCACGCGCCACCACCGCATCGATCTGCGGCAGGTAGCCGTGCAGGGCCAGCTCGGCGGCCATCTGGAATGCCTGCTGGCCCGGTTCCAGATAATCGGGCAGCCACAGCCGCCGCGTGCCGGCGTCGTACTGGCGCTTCTCGCGCCCGGCCTGCAGCGCGGCCACTTCCACCAGCACGCCGTGGCGGTCGGCCAGCAGCTGGCGCAGGCGTGGTGCCACGTGCCCGGGCGACAGCCCCCACTCGGCGAACAGACGCTCGGCCAGCTCGTCCAGTTCGGGAATGTGGTTGTGCATGCGGTTGAAGAACTCACGCACCTGGTCGCCTGCGGGCAGGATGCTGCCGGCGCCGGGCTCGCCCAGCTGGAACTCCAGGGCGGCGGCATGCTCACGCAGCGCCAGGTGGCGGCGGTGCAGATCCAGCAGGGCGCGGCTGACCTGCGGCAGGTTGCCGGCCAAGGCGCGCAGCTCGGTCGCGCTGACCTCCGCCAGGCCCAGGTCGCGCAGGGTTTCGCCCAGCGCTTCCTGCAGCGCGGCAGGCTCATCTTCGTCGAATAGTGAGGAAACGTCGCCCAATACTTCGCCCAGCTTCTTCTGCACGGCCGGGGTGAGTGGGCGCTTGTTACGCTCGATCTGGTTCAGGTAGCTGGCCGACAGCCCCAGCGCACGTGCCAGGTCGGCCTGGCTGTAACCACGCTGCTCGCGCAGCCGCAGCAGGCGCAGGCCAAGTTGTCGCTGGGTGGCTGAATAATTCACAGAATTAACATGAATCGTCTGGCGTGTTGGCCAGATTAAGCGGATTCAGCCCGGAAATCGAGGTGGGTGATGTGAATAATGCCAAGCATCTTTCGAGCCCGTGGGATTGTCATCATGACTGTTGCAGCGCCCCGTATCCGCATGCTGATCGATGGCCAGTTCATCGAATCGGCCACCTCCCACTGGCAGGACGTGATCAATCCGGCCACCCAGGACGTGCTGGCCAAGGTGCCGTTCGCCACCACCGGCGAAGTGGACGCCGCCGTCGCCGCCGCCAAGGAAGCCTTCAAGACCTGGCGCAAGACCCCGATCGGCACCCGTGCACGCATCTTCCTGAAGTACCAGCAGCTGATCCGCGAGCACATGAGCGAGCTGGCCCACATCCTCACCGCCGAACAGGGCAAGACCCTGCCCGACGCCGAAGGCGATGTGTTCCGCGGCCTGGAAGTGGTCGAGCACGCTGCCGCCATCGGCAACCTGCAGCTGGGCGAGCTGGCCAACAACGTGGCCAACGGCGTGGACACCTACAGCATCATGCAGCCGCTGGGCGTGTGCGCCGGCATCACCCCGTTCAACTTCCCGGCGATGATCCCGCTGTGGATGTTCCCGATGGCGATTGCAACGGGCAACACCTTCATCCTCAAGCCGTCCGAGCAGGACCCGATGGTGACCATGCGCCTGGTTGAGCTGGCGCTGGAAGCCGGCATTCCGAAGGGCGTGCTGAACGTCGTCCACGGTGGCGAGGAAGTGGTCAACGCGATCTGCGACCACCCGGACATCAAGGCCGTGTCGTTCGTCGGTTCCACCCGCGTCGGCACCCACGTCTACAACCGCGCCTCGCTGGCCGGCAAGCGCGTGCAGTGCATGATGGGCGCCAAGAACCACGCCGTGGTACTGCCGGACGCCAACAAGGAACAGACCCTCAACGCGATGGTCGGCGCCGCCTTCGGTGCGGCCGGCCAGCGCTGCATGGCCGCCTCGACCCTGGTGCTGGTGGGTGAAGCTCGCAACTGGGTGCAGGATCTGGTGGCCAAGGCGCAGACCCTCAAGGTCAGCGGCGGCACTGTGTCCGGCACCGACGTCGGCCCGGTCATTTCCTGCAGCGCCCGCGAGCGCGTCGAAGGCCTGATCGCCTCGGGCGTGGAGCAGGGCGCCAAGCTGGTGCTCGATGGCCGCAAGCCGCAGGTCGATGGCTTCGAGAAGGGCAACTTCGTCGGCCCGACCATCTTTGCCGGTGTCACCCCCGACATGCGCATCTACCAGGAAGAAATCTTCGGGCCGGTGCTGGTCATCCTCGAAGCGGAAACGCTGGAAGACGCCATCGCGATGGTCAACAGCAACCCCAACGGCAACGGCACCGCACTGTTCACCCAGTCCGGCGCCGCCGCGCGCAAGTTCCAGGAAGACATCGACGTCGGCCAGGTCGGCATCAACGTGCCGATCCCGGTGCCGGTGCCGTTGTTCTCGTTCACCGGTTCGCGCGCGTCCAAGCTGGGCGACCTGGGCCCGTACGGCAAGCAGGTGGTGCTGTTCTACACCCAGACCAAGACGGTCACCGCGCGCTGGTTCGATGACGAAACGCTGAGCCACGGCGTCAACACCACGATCAGCCTGAAGTAACGGCAGGAGCAGCCATGAGCCACTCGATGACGACGGAACTGGAAGAAGCGCAGCAGGCGTACCGCGAGGCTGCGCGCGACTTCGCACAGGCCGAACTGGCGCCACACGCCGCGCGATGGGATGCGGAGGGCATCTTTCCGCGCGAGGCGATCGCCAAGGCCGGTGAACTGGGCTTCTGCGGTCTGTACATGGACCCGGAAGTGGGCGGCAGCGGCCTGAGCCGACTGGACGCCGCCGTCGTCATCGAGGAGCTCGCCAACGTCGATCCGTCGACCGCGGCCTACATCAGCATCCACAACATGGCCTCGTGGATGGTGTCCACGTGGGGCCAGCCGGCACTCCGCGATGCGTGGGGCACCGACCTGTCTTCGGGCAACAAGCTGGCCTCGTACTGCCTGACCGAGCCGGGCGCCGGTTCCGATGCGGCCTCGCTGAAGACCACCGCCGTGCGCGATGGCGACTTCTACGTGCTGAACGGCGCCAAGGCCTTCATCTCCGGCGCCGGTGCCACCGAACTGCTGGTGGTGATGGCGCGTACCGGCGGTGCCGGTGCAGGTGGCGTCAGCGCCATTGCCGTGCCGTCGGACCTGCCGGGCATCAGCTTCGGCCGCAAGGAAGAGAAGATGGGCTGGAACAGCCAGCCCACCCGTGGCATCACCTTCGAAAACGTCCGCGTGCCGGTCAGCCACCTTCTGGGAGAGGAAGGCGGTGGCTTCAAGCTGGCGATGAAGGGGCTGGATGGTGGCCGCATCAACATCGCCGCCTGCTCGCTGGGTGCTGCGCAGGGCGCATTGGATGCCGCGCGCCGCTACATGGGCGAGCGCCGCCAGTTCGGCAAGGCGCTGGCCGAGTTCCAGGCACTGCAGTTCAAGCTGGCCGACATGGTCACGCAGCTGGTGGCCGCGCGGCAGATGGTGCACACCGCCGCGCGCAAGCTCGATGCCGGTGCCAGCGATGCCAATGTCTGGTGCGCGATGGCCAAGCGTTTTGCCACCGATGCGGGTTTCAACGTCTGCAATGAAGCACTGCAGATCCACGGTGGCTACGGCTACATCCGCGAATACCCGATCGAGCGCCTGCTGCGTGACTGCCGCGTGCACCAGATCCTGGAAGGCACCAACGAGATCATGCGGGTGATCGTTGCCCGTCACCTGCTCAACACCGAAGAGGAACTGCGATGAAGGATTGGCGTACCCAGGAGCACGTGGGCCTGAAGGTCGAGGCCGACGGCCACACCGCCGTGGTCACCCTGAACAACCCGCCGGCGCACACCTGGACCGTGCACAGCCTGTCCGCGCTGCGCGACCTGGTGGGCGCGCTCAACGCAGACCGCGACATCTACGCACTGGTGATCACCGGTGACGGCGAGAAGTTCTTCTCCGCCGGTGCCGACCTCAACCAGTTCGCCTCCGGCGACAAGGCCGCCGCACGCGAGGCCGCGCGCCGCTTCGGCGAAGCCTTCGAAGCGCTGTCCGGGTTCCGTGGCGTGTCGATCGCCGCGATCAACGGCTACGCCATGGGCGGTGGCCTGGAATGTGCGCTGGCCTGCGACCTGCGCATCATCGAAGACCATGCCCAGGTCGCGCTGCCGGAGGCCACCGTCGGCCTGCTGCCGTGCGCCGGCGGCACCCAGAACCTGCCGCGCCTGGTGGGCGAGGGCTGGGCCAAGCGCATGATCCTGCTGGGTGAGCGCATCACTGCCGAGACCGCACTGCGCATCGGCCTTGCCGAAGAAAAGGTTGGCAAGGGCGAAGCCAAGGCACTGGCGCTGGAATGGGCGAAGAAGGCCGGCAAGCAGAGCCCAACCAGCATCGCCGCCTGCAAGACCCTGGTGCAGTCCACCCGCACCGGCACCCACGCCTCGGCGCTGGTGGCCGAGCGCGAAGCCTTCGTCGACCTGTTCGACACCGCCGACCAGGTCGAGGGCGTGACTGCCTTCCTGGAAAAGCGCACCGCGCAGTGGAAGAACGCATGAGCACCGACACCGCTGCCGACGACGCACCGGTGCTGTTCGAAGAGCGCGTGGCCGGCAACGGCACGCGTATCGGCATCGCCACGCTCAACGCGCCGCGCACGCTCAATGGTTTCTCGCTGCCGATGGCGCACCTGCTGCTGAAGCAGTTGAATGCCTGGGCCGACGACGACGGCATCGCCATGGTGGTGCTGCAGGGCGCCGGCGAAAAGGCGTTCTGCGCCGGCGGCGACCTGCACAGCCTGTACAAGGCCATGGTCGCCTTCCGTGAGGCCGGCCGCAGCGACATCCGCGAGAACGACTACGCCGCTGAGTTCTTCGACGTTGAATACCGCGTCGATTACCTCATTCACACCTACGCCAAGCCGATCCTGTGCTGGGGTCATGGCATCGTGATGGGCGGCGGCATCGGCCTGATGTCCGGCGCCAGCCACCGCGTGGTCAGCGAGCGCTCCAAGTTGGCGTTCCCGGAAATCACTGTTGGCCTGTTCCCCGATGTCGGTGGCAGCTGGCTGCTGCCGCGCGTGCCGGGCAAGGGCGGCCTGTTCCTGGCCCTGACCGGCGCACTGCTCAACCCGGGCGATGCCATCTACGCCGGCTTGGCCGACGTGCACGTGGCCGAAGAGCGCCGCAGTGCAGTGTTCGATGCGCTGCTGCAGGTGGCCTGGTCGGGCGATGCCGCACACAATCACGAACGCCTGACCCATCTGCTGCAGTCGCATGCCAGCGATGCAGCCACCGGCCCGCTGCTGGCCCATGCGGCGCAGGTCGATGCGCTGTGCGAGGGCGATGACCTGCCCGCGATCATCAACCGCATCAGCGCGCTGCAGACCGAAGATGCCTGGCTGCAGGCGGCACAGAAGACCCTCGCCGCCGGTGCGCCCGGCTCGGCGCGGCTGGCCTTCGAGCTGCAGCGTCGCAGCGCCGGCCAGGACCTGGCCAGCGTCTATCGGCTGGAGTACATCACCGCGCTGCACTGCGCCGCCCACGGCGATTTCGCCGAAGGCATCCGCGCGCTGCTGATCGACAAGGACCGCAACCCGCAGTGGAACCCGGCCACCCTGGCCGAGGCCACCGCCGCGTGGGCGGACACCTTCTTTGTTTCCCCCTGGTCCGAGGCTGCGCATCCGCTGGCCGACCTGGGCACTCCCCTTGTTGAAAGGAGCCTTGCATGAGCCGCATTGCATTCATCGGGTTGGGCAACATGGGTGGCCCGATGGCCGCCAATCTGGTCAAGAACGGCCATACCGTGCGCGTGTTCGATCTGGTCCCGGCCGCGGTGCAGGCCGCCGTCGATGCCGGCGCCAGCGCGGCGGCATCGGCGCGCGAAACCCTGGCCGATGCCGAGGTGGTGATCTCGATGCTGCCGGCCAGCCGCCACGTCGAAGGCGTGTACCTGGGCGACGACGGCATCCTCGCCGCGATTCCGGCCGGTGCACTGGTCATCGACTGCAGCACCATTGCCCCGGCCAGCGCGCGCAAGGTTTCTGAAGCCGCGGCAGCACGTGGCCTGCAGATGATCGACGCGCCGGTGTCCGGCGGTACCGCCGGTGCCCAGGCCGGCACCCTGACCTTCATCGTCGGTGGCGAAGAGGACGCGCTGGAACGCGCGCGCCCGGTGCTGCAGGCGATGGGCAAGAACATCTTCCACGTGGGCGCCAGTGGTGCCGGCCAGGTGGCCAAGCTGTGCAACAACATGGCGCTGGGCGTGATCATGGCGGTGACCGGTGAAGCCATCGCCCTGGGCGTGGCGCACGGGCTGGACCCGAAGGTGCTGTCGCAGATGATGGCAGTCAGCACCGGCCGCAGCTGGGCCACCGAAGTGTGCAACCCGTGGCCGGGCGTGCTGGAGAATGCGCCGGCCTCGCGCGGTTACAGCGGCGGCTTCGGCAGCGACCTGATGCTGAAGGACATGGGCCTGGCGGTGGAAGCGGCGATGAGTGTCGGCGCCTCGATCCCGCTGGGCGAAGTGGCCCGCAACCTGTACTCGATGAACCACCAGGCCGGCCGCGGCAAGCTGGATTTCTCCAGCGTCGTGCAGCTCATCACCAGCGACCGGTAACCGGTCGCTGGTCCGCGCATTCCACCTTATCCCCGCGCCGTTGGCGCGCCCCCTTGAACAACAAGGGGGCTCTCCTCCAGAAGGATGGATGCGCGCCGTAGCGAATGCGTCCCCGGCCGCGCGCCGGGGCCCACCCGAGGTGGGATGGGCGGATGCCCGGTTTCGACCGGCATCCGCCCATTTTTTTGCCTTTCATGTTGGTAGTGCCGGCCGCTGGCCGGCAGCACCGCATCAGGCAACGATCAGCGTCACGTCGATGTTGCCGCGGGTGGCGTTGGAATACGGGCACACGATGTGCGCCTTCTGCACCAGCTCTTCCACCTGCTCGCGCGGCACGCCCGGCACGTTGATGGTCAGCTCGGCCTCGATGCCGAAGCCGGTCGGGATCTGGCCGATGCCGACCTTGCCGGTCACGGTGGTGTCGGCCGGCAGCGCGACCTTGGCCTGGCCGGCCACGAACTTCAGTGCGCCCAGGAAGCAGGCGGAGTAACCGGCCGCGAACAGCTGCTCCGGGTTGGTACCCGGGCCACCCGCGCCGCCCAGCTCGCGCGGGGTCGACAGCTGGATGTCCAGCACGTTGTCGGAAGAGACGGAACGACCTTCACGGCCGCCGGTGGAGGTGGCCTGGGCGGTGTACAGAACCTTTTCGATGGACATCGGGATGCTCCTGGTCAGTGGGTGGGTGTTGCGTTGGAGCCTACTTTGCCCGGTTTTCGCGTACCTTGGGTTGCAATGCGTACGAAAAACTTGATCGATCGTCCTGTGGGCCTAGATCGTCCATTCGCGATCGGTGGTGAACATGATGGTCAGCCAGCGGTCCGGCGAAGCCTCGCCGAGCGCATCGCCGATCTCATCACGCAGCTGGTCCCATTCCACCAGTGGCCGCGGTGGGTCGTTTTCCGGCACCACGAAGAACAGCTCGATCTGCTCGCCTCGCCCCACCTGGGCCACGTAGCTGCGGTGCTCGACGAAGCCATGCTTGGCGACGATGTCGCGCGCCACCGCATCCACGTGCGCCTGCAGCTCCGGCGGGGTGACCAGCAGGATGCCGGCCAGCGCGCGGCGCACGGTACCGAGCGGGGCGATCATCACCAGCACGCAGACGAAGGCGAGGATGGCGGGGTCGATGTATGGGCCGACCCAGGCCAGCGAGGTGCCCTGCACCAGCACACCGCCGAGGAAGGCCAGCAGATAGCAGGCCGACATGCTGGCTGCGATCACCCAGTTCTTCGCGTCCAGCGCAATGAACTCCGAGCCGATGCGGCGGTTGGCGCGCAGGATGAACCACGCCAGCGCGCCTTCGCCCACGATCGACAGCCCGGCGAAGGCGATGGCCGGGCCCAGCGCAATGTGGCGGCCCCCGGACATCAGTGCATCCACCGCATTGACCAGGGCATACAGTGCCGCACCGATCATCAGCGTGCCGCTGACCCCCAGCACGATCGGCTCCAGGTGCCAGAAGCCCATGGTGAAGCGCTGGTTGAGCCGCGATTGCAGCGCGTCGGTCTGGGTGGACAGCGCGATCAGCCGTGCCACCAGCAGCGACAGCCAGGTCATCACCACGTCGATCAGGCCGTAGATGCCGTCGAAGATGATCAATGACGAATTGGCCAGCAGGCCGAACACCACCGCCGCCGCGGCCAGCAGCAGCGAAGCGGCGATCGACAGGCGCAGCACGCCCTGTTCGGTGGCGGGGTCGAAGAACTGCGGGCGATCAGTAGCCATGCCCCGATTGTAGAGCGGCGCCATGCCCCGCGGCCTTTCGCGGCCGGTCGCGCTACCTTCGTGCGGCCGCTTCCCGTAGACTGCGCCCCTCCCAACGCACCGACGCCCGCCTGCAGTGATTACGCCACCCTGACCCTTGCCGCCCATCGGCAGCCGGCTCGCCCGGCTCAGGAACCCGCGTCTTTCCACTGCAGCGCCACGTGGCCCCATGCCCGTGCGCGCGGAGTTTTCCCATGCAAACGTCCTATCCCCTGCGCCACCAATGGCTCGGCAACCTCCGTGGCGACCTGCTGTCCGGCATGGTCGTCGCCCTGGCCCTGATTCCCGAGGCCATCGCCTTCTCGCTCATCGCCGGCGTCGACCCCAAGGTCGGCCTGTATGCCGCGTTCTCGATTGCCGTCATCACCGCCATCGCGGGTGGCCGCCCCGGCATGATTTCCGCCGCTACCGGTGCAATGGCGCTGGTGATGGTCGACCTGGTCAAGGATCACGGCCTGCAGTACCTGTTCGCCGCCAGCATCCTGGCCGGGTTGCTGCAGGTGCTGGCCGGCGTGTTCAAGCTCGGCTCGCTGATGCGCTTCGTCTCGCGTTCGGTCATCACCGGCTTCGTCAACGCGCTGGCGATCCTGATCTTCCTCGCGCAGATGCCGGAACTGATTGGCCGCGGCCCTACGGTCTACGTGCTGTGCGCCGCCGCGCTGGCGATCATCTATCTGCTGCCGCGCCTCACTCGCACGGTGCCATCGCCGCTGGTGGCCATTGTGGTGCTTACCGCCGTGGTGATCGGCTTCGGCGTGGACGTGCGCAGCGTGGGTGACATGGGCCAGCTGCCCGACAGCCTGCCGCATTTCCTGCTGCCTGATGTGCCGCTCAGCTGGGAGACGCTGCGCATCCTGCTGCCGGTGTCGGCCACGCTGGCCGTGGTCGGCCTGCTCGAATCGATGATGACCCTGCAGATTGTCGAGGACATCACCGAGACGCCCAGCGAACGCAACCGCGAATGCGTCGGCCAGGGCGTGGCGAACACGGTCACCGGTTTCCTCGGTGGCATGGCTGGCTGCGCGATGATCGGCCAGTCGGTGATCAACGTGACCTCCGGTGGACGTGGCCGCCTGTCCTGCCTGGTGGCCGGCGTGTTCCTGCTGGTGCTGGTGGTGTACGGCAGCGACCTGGTGAGGCAGATCCCGATGGCTGCGCTGGTGGCGGTGATGATCATGGTCAGCATCGGCACCTTCAGTTGGCGCTCGCTGCGCGACCTGCGCACGCATCCGCGCAGCTCGTCTGCGGTGATGCTGCTGACCGTGGTGGTCACCGTGGCTACCCACGATCTGGCCAAGGGCGTGCTCAGTGGCGTGCTGCTGTCGGCGCTGTTCTTTGCGCGCAAGGTGGGCCGTATGCTGGATGTGCAGCGCGACGATGCTGGTGACACACAGGTCTACCGCGTGCGTGGGCAGGTGTTCTTTGCCTCGGCGGGGCAGCTGGGTGCGGCGTTCGATTACCAGCACGTGGCGCCGAAGGTGCAGATTGACCTGCGCGATGCCCACCTGTGGGATCTGACTGCTGTGGCCGCGCTGGAGCGGGCGCAGGAAAAGCTGGCTGCGCACGGTGCGGAGGTGACGGTGGTGGGGCTCAATGCAGCCAGCCAGACGCTGATCGAGCAGGTCGGGGGCGCGCGCGGGGGGCATTGATCGCGTAGGGCATGCTGGTAGCGCCGGGCCATGCCCGGCGGGCGCAGCGGCAGCGATCAGGCGGTGCCAGCGGGTTGCTTGTCGGCTTGCACGATGAGATGCACCCCGAGCGCTGACAGTACCCGCTGCACGGTATCGAAGCGTGGGTGTGCTCCGGGACGCAGCGCCTTGTACAGGCTCTCGCGTCCAAGACCAGAGACCTCGGCAACGCCGCCCATGCCGCGGGCGCGCGCAACAGTTCCGAGCGCCTCCTGGAAGTGGCCCGCATCACCTGCTGCCAAGGCCTCGCTCAGATAGGTGGCGATTGCGACGTCATCATCCAGATAGTCTGCGGGATCGAAGGGAATCGTCTTCAGCTTGCTCATGGGGAGAGTCCTGGCAACGGCATGGAATCAAATGGTGGCTACAGCAGATCCGCGAGCCTGACCGCTTTTTCGATATCGCGACGCTGGCTCGACTTGTCGCCACCGTGCAGGAGTACGACGATGGATCTTCCGCGACGTGTGAAATACACGCGATATCCCGGCCCATGGTTGATTCGCAGTTCGCTCACGCCATGACCCACTGATCGAACATCTCCCTCGAGACCGCGGGAGACCCGCTGCAGGCGTTCCACGATCACTGCTCGGGCGCCGCTGTCGTTGAGCCCGCGCAGCCAGCGCGTGAACGTCTCTGTTGCCTGGAGGGTCGCCATCCACAAATCGTATCCAAAAGGATACACCGTTCAATTGGCATCTGCGTCAATGCGTGGCGTACTGCGCTGGACCCGCTGGTCGTATCCATGGAGAACGCAAACCCCAAGCTCCCCGAGGGCAGGAAGCGTCCGCTGCCACCGCCCAGCCCACCCCGGCCGCCAGCCGGAAGCGGGCCCAGCCGGCGCTTGCCGCGCGGCTGACCGGGCGCATTCAGCCACCCGGTGTAAACTATTGATCTCACTGGCAATGCCAGTCTCCACGATCAACGCCCCGATGACGTCCGCCACCGCCCGTTACGCCGATTCCCTGCGCCTGTCCGTTGCCCCGATGATGGACTGGACGGACCGCCATTGCCGCGTGTTCCATCGCGTGCTGGCGCCGGGTGCGCGCCTGTACACGGAAATGGTGCACGCCAACGCGGTCATCCACGGCGATCGCGAGCGCCTGCTCGGCTTCGATCGCAGCGAACAGCCGCTGGCGCTGCAGCTGGGTGGCAGTGATCCGGCCCTGCTGGCGCAGGCCGTACGCATCGCTGCCGAGTGGGGCTATGACGAGGTCAACCTAAACTGCGGTTGCCCGTCCGACCGCGTGCAGGCCGGGCGTTTTGGTGCCTGCCTGATGCGCGAGCCGGTGCTGGTGGCCGAGTGTGTGGCGGCCATGGTCGATGCGGTCGACATCCCGGTAACGGTGAAATGCCGCCTGGGCGTGGACGAGGACAACGACTACGACGTGTTTGCCAGCTTCGTCGACCGCCAGGTTGCCGCCGGTGCGGCGATGGTGGTGGTGCATGCGCGCAACGCGTGGCTGAAGGGCCTGTCGCCGAAGGAGAACCGCGAGGTTCCGCCGCTGAAGTACGACTGGGCCTACCGCCTGAAGCTGGAGCGCCCGGCACTGCCGGTGGTGATCAACGGTGGCCTGGCCAGCATCGAGGCGGTACAGGCGCAGGCCGCGCACGTCGATGGCGTGATGCTGGGCCGCGCGGCCTACCACGACCCCTACCTGCTGCATCAGCTGGAGGCGCTGCACACCGGCGCCCCGCTGCAGGCCCGTGGTGACCTGCTGCGCGCGATGCGCCCCTACATCGAGGCGCGGCTGGGCGAAGGCCTGGCGCTGAAGCACATTACCCGCCACCTGCTCGGCCTGTTCCACGGCCAGCCCGGTGGTCGCGCATTCCGCCAGGTGCTGAGCGAGGGCGCACATCGCCCGGGCGCCGGCTGGAGCCTGATCGAACAGGCCCTGGCGGTCACCGAACGCGAAGCTGATCGCGCCGCAGCGTGACCGCAGTCACATTCCTGACTTGACAAGGGGCAGCGATTCGTCCCGAATGTTCACTTAGCTGAACGACACGGGCGCAGGGCCGGAAAAGTTCAGACCGGATTCACCGCTGTAAACCAAGAATTTGCAAAAGATTTGTAAAACGCTGGGTTTCGAACCCGGCGCCGGATTTACGACTTTTGAACGAATCGCCGTGCTCGGCTAGGATCGCATCGATGTCTTCCGCTCCCTTCCATCGCCGCATTGCCCTGGCCACCTGCGTGGTGCTGTCGGCTGTGCCGCTGTCTTCGGCGCTGGCGCAACAGCCGCCGCGTGGCGAGCAGGCACGGGCGGAGATGATGGAGCGGGGCGAGCGTGGCAACCGTGGCGACGAGCGGTCGCTGTCCGATGCCGTGCGCCGCGTGCAGCGCACCACCGGCGGCCACATCCTCGGCGCCGAGCGCGTGCCGTTCGATGGTCGTGATATCAACCGGGTGAAGTACATGGACGATCGGGGCCGGGTCCGCTACATGGACGACCCCGCCCCGTCGCGTTCACAGCCGCGCACGCCGCGGTCGGATATGTCATCACTACGCGGCGATAACCCCTGAACAGGGATAGTTGTCGCTATCAACCCGTACCCCACAGGCCTCCGGGCCACACCCAGGACACTAGGGAGAGTTCATGCGTATCCTTCTGGTCGAAGACGAAGCCCCGCTGCGTGAGACCCTGGCAGCCCGGCTCAAGCGCGAAGGCTTTGCCGTCGATGCTGCGCAGGACGGCGAGGAAGGCCTCTACATGGGGCGCGAAGTTCCGTTCGATGTCGGCATCATCGACCTTGGCCTGCCCAAGATGTCGGGCATGGAGCTGATCAAGGCCCTGCGTGACGAAGGCAAGAAATTCCCGGTGCTGATCCTGACCGCGCGTTCGAGCTGGCAGGACAAGGTCGAGGGCCTGAAGCAGGGCGCCGACGACTATCTGGTCAAGCCGTTCCACGTCGAAGAGCTGCTGGCCCGCGTCAACGCGCTGCTGCGCCGCGCCGCTGGCTGGAGCAAGCCGACGCTGGAATGCGGCCCGGTTGCCCTGGACCTGGCTGCGCAGACGGTCAGCGTGGCCGGCAGCAATGTCGATCTCACCAGCTACGAGTACAAGGTGCTGGAGTACCTGATGATGCACGCCGGTGAACTGGTCTCCAAGGCCGATCTCACCGAGCATATCTACCAGCAGGACTTCGACCGCGACTCGAACGTGCTGGAGGTCTTCATCGGCCGCCTGCGCAAGAAGCTGGACCCGGATGGCGAACTGAAGCCGATCGAGACCGTGCGCGGCCGCGGCTACCGTTTCGCGATTCCGCGCAACGAGGGCTGAGCCGGCTCACCCTGGCGATAGCACGATGTCCGGCCGTCTGTGGTTCTTCCGACGCTGGCGGCCGCGCTCCCTGCAGGCGCGCCAGATGTTCGCCGCGTCCGTGGGCCTGGTCGCGTTCCTGGCGCTGGCCGGTTACGCGCTCGACGCCGCCTTCGCCGATACGGCGAAGGCGAACCTGCGTGAGCGCCTGAAGAACTACGCCACCGCCTACGCGGCCGGCATCGACTTCACCCGCGACCGCTCGCTGTACATCCGCGAGCAGCCGCCGGATTCGCGCTTCGACGTGCCGGGCAGTGGCCTGTACCTGCAGGTGGTGATGCCGCACGGCAAGGGCAATTCGATGTCCGCCGAAGGTCCGATGCTGCCCACCGCGGGCGGTGGCCTGCTCGCGCCGCGCCAGGAAGTGTTCGAAGGCCCACTGCCGATGATCCAGATCGACGGCAGCCAGGGCTCGGTGTACCGCTATGGCCTGGGCCTGGTGTGGGACGCCGACGCCGACCCTGCCACCGAGTTTCCGTACACCATCTACGTGATGGAAGACTCGCGCGCGCTGGGTGCGCAGCTGCGCGTGTTCCGCAGCCGGGTCTGGTTCTACCTGGGCGGCATCGGCCTGATCCTGCTGCTGCTGCAGACCGTCATCCTGCAGTGGAGCCTGCGCCCCCTGCGCCGCGTGATCACCGAGCTGACCAAGGTGCAGCGCGGCGAGACCGAGCGCATGAGCGAGCGCCACCCGCGCGAACTGGAACCGCTGACCGACAGCATCAACGCCTTCATTGAAAGCGAGCGCGAGAACCTGGAGCGCCAGCGCAACACCCTGGCCGACCTGGCGCACAGCCTGAAGACGCCCATCGCCGTGCTGCGCACGCAGATGGACAGCGGTGCCGGGGACGGCGCGCTGCGCGAGGAGCTGGACGTGCAGCTGCAGCGCATGAACAACCTGGTCTCGTACCAGCTGGCACGTGCTGCGTCGTCGGGCCACAAGCTGTTCTCCGCACCGCTGCCGATTGAATCCAACGCCGAGGAAATCGTGCGTGGCCTGGAGAAGGTCTACGCCTCCAAGGGTGTGCTGTGCGAATTCGACATCGACCCGGCCGCGCGCTTCCATGGCGAACCAGGCGACCTGCAGGAACTGCTCGGCAACCTGCTGGAAAACGCCTTCAAGTGGGCCAACCGCCGCGTGCTGCTGACCGCACAGCCGCTGCCGGCACCGAACGCGCGCCGTGCCGGCCTGCTGCTGGCGGTGGACGACGATGGCCCCGGCATCGCCCCGGACGACATCGGCAAGGTGCTGCAGCGTGGCGTGCGTGGCGACGAGCGCGTACAGGGCCACGGCATCGGCCTGTCGATCGTGCAGGACCTGATCAAGGATTACCGCGGTGAACTGGCTGTGGGCCGCTCCGAGGAACTGGGCGGCGCTCGTTTCGAAGTGCGCCTGCCGCCGGGGCCGTAGCCTTGTGGAGAGTCGAGCCATGCTCGACTGCTCCGCAAAATGCAGCCGAGCATGGCTCGGCTCTACATAAGCTGCGGTAGTGAATCAGCCGACCATCGTCGGCGGCTCGCCATAGAACCGCCGCAGCTGCGCGGCCACCTCCGGCAATGCCTGCTGCAGCAGATCCGGCGCCGAGAAGTGATACTCGCTCGCTACCGCGAAGAACTCTTCCGGCGCTTCGGCCGCGTACGGATCGATCAGCGTTTCCACGCCCGCGTCCACCTGCGCACAGAAAGCATCGTAAGCCTGCTGGAACGTAGCCGCCCACTCGCGCTGCCATTGCCGCGGCAGCGGCGGCGTGCCGTCCATCGCGCCATCCAGCGCATCCAGCTTGTGCACCATCTCGTGCACCGCCACGCAGTAGCCCTCGTGCGGCGCCGACAGGTCGGCCTGCACATCGGCCCAGGACAGGATCAACGGACCGCTGTCCCACGATTCGCCGATCAGTTCGTCATCCCACTCGTGCAGTACGCCGGCCGCATCCATGTGGCTGCGGTGCACGCGGAACGCGTCGGGGTAGACGATCAGCTGCGACCAGCCTTCCAGTCCCACTTCGCCGAACTCCAGCAGCGGCAGGCAGCACAGCGCGGCCAGCAGCACGCCATCGCCGGCCTGCAGCTGCAGATCGCCGATCGGGGTGATGGTCTTCTCGTGCAGGAAGCGCGTGGCCAGCAGGCGCAGTCGCCCACGACGCCCGTCATCCAGGCCGTGCAGCCACGCCGCGCGTTGGCAGGCGTCTTCCCAAAGTGCATCGTCAATCGGCCGCGGTGCAGGCCGCAGCCACTGCAGCAACGACTTGATCAGCGGAACATTCCCGGCAGGTAGCTGTGCCACTTCGGCGCGCGGACGCGCGGCAGCATGTCGTCGTCGCTGCCACCGCCGCCGGTGGTTGTGCTGGCAGCCGGGCGTACCGGTGCCGCCTTGGTGCTGGCAGCCGATGCGCTGGCGGTGGGCGCGCGCTGCGAGGCGGCATCGCCATTGGAGGACACGCATGCCCCACGGCTGTCGTCCAGCGCTGCTGTCGCAGACGCCGCGAAGGGCATCGTCAGCAGGATCAGGCAATGGGCATAACGGCGCATTGACGACATCCACGTTAAGGGAGGGTGAGTTCCCGATTCTAGCCCGAACCCGGCACCCGGTTGGAAGCCCCTGCGGCCCACCGGTGGCGGGCGTCGCTGGCGGCTTTCCCGCATAATTCCTTTCTGACTTCGTGGAAGCTGCCGTGGACGATCGCCAATTGCTGGCCAAACTCGCTGCCGGTCGCCTGTCCGGCGACGCCCTGGCCCGTGAGCTGGGTCAGACCCGGGCGGCCATTTGGAAGCGTATTCAAGGACTTAGGGCTGCCGGTGTGGACATCGAGGGCCGCGCTGGCGAGGGCTATGGCCTGACCCGCCCGGTCGACCTGCTGGACCCGGCCGCGATCCGCGCCGGCCTGCCCGCCCACGTTCAGGCCCTGCTGCACGACCTGCAGGTGGCCTGGACAGTGGACTCCACCAACGCAGAATTGCTGCGTTGCAGCGCGCCCCTGCGCGGGGTGAGCGTCCTGCTGGCCGAACGCCAGACCGGCGGCCGCGGCCGTCGCGGCCGTACGTGGGCGTCGCCGCTGGCCGCGCATATCTACCTGTCGGTGCTGCGCCTGTTCTCCGGCGGCCTCGGCCGCCTGGCCGGGCTGAGCCTGGTGGCCGGCATCGCCGTGGCCGAAGCGCTGCACGACCTGGGCTACACCCAGGCGCAGCTGAAGTGGCCGAATGACCTGATCGTTGATGGCAAGCGCAAGCTGGTCGGCCTGCTCGCAGAAGGCGGTGGCGAATACGCCGGCCCGGCGCGCGCGGTGATCGGCATCGGCATCAACACGCACATGCCGCCGTCGTTCGCCGAGCAGATCACCCAGCCGTGGGTGGATCTGGACACGCTGGCTGGCAAGCCGGTGGACCGCAACGTGGTCGTTGCGGCCGTGTTGACGCGCCTGCTGCCGGCGCTGGAAGAGTTCGATCGCGAAGGTCTCGCTCCGTTCCTGCCGCGCTACGCCGCGTTCGACATGCTGGCCGGCCGCGAAGTACGGGTGGAACTGGAAGGGCAGTGGCAGCATGGCACCGCGCTCGGCCTGGCCGATGACGGCGCCTTGCGCGTGCGCATCGATGGCCGCGAGCGCCTGCTGCACGCCGGCGAAGTCAGCGTGAGGGCGGCATGAGCGATTGGTTGTTCGACCTCGGCAACTCGCGGTTCAAGTTCGCGCCGTTGCAGGGTGACCGTGCCGGTGACGTGCAGGCCTGGGCGCATGGCGCCGAAGGCATGGCCGGGCAGCCGCCGCACAGTCTGCCCAGCGGCACCACCGCGTTCGTGGCCAGCGTGGCCGCACCGTCGCTGACCAGCGCCATGCTGGACCAGCTGCAGCGTCGCTTCGAGCACGTGCACGTGGTGCGCACCAGCGCCGAATGCGCCGGTGTGCGCATTGCCTATGCCAAGCCGGAGAAGTTCGGCGTCGACCGCTTCCTGGCCCTGCTGGCCGCGGCCAAGGCGCAGCGCCCGGTGCTGGTGGTCGGTGTGGGCACCGCACTGACGATTGATCTGCTCGACGCCAATGGCCAGCACCACGGTGGCCGCATTTCCGCATCGCCCACCACCATGCGCGAAGCACTGCACGCCCGTGCCGTACAGCTGCCGGCTACCGGTGGTGACTACAGCGAGTTCGCCAACGATACCGCCGATGCGCTGGCTTCCGGTTGCGATGGTGCGGCGGTGGCACTGATCGAACGCAGCGCACAGCAGGCGCAGACGCTGCTGGGTGTTGCGCCCTCGCTGCTGGTGCATGGTGGCGGCGCACCGGCGCTGATGCCATTGCTGCCCGGCGCCGATTACCACCCCTCGCTGGTGCTGGATGGCCTCGCCCGCTGGGCGGTGCACCAGCCCGCAGGCTAGTATCCGCGCATGCTGACCCGTGCCCTGATCGTCGTACTGGCCATCCTCAATCTTGGCGTCGCTTGCTGGTGGCTGCTGCGCGATGCGCCGCAACCGCCTGCGCCGCCGCCGCAACCGGCCGGCGTCGCCGAGCTGCGCTGGGTGCCCGGTGGCGTTGATGCGGCTGAGGCCGCCGATGCCACTGCTGCCGCACCTGTTGCGCCGCTGATGGATCGCGAACCGGCCGAGAAGACGGCTGTGGCTGCCACGCCGGCGCCCGCCGCCCCGGCCAGGCCGGAGATTGCCAAGCCGCAGGTGGCTGAGGCTACGCCGGTTGCTGCCGCTGCCAAGCCCGTAACACCGCCTGCACCCGTACCGGCACCGGAAAAACCCGCAACCCGGCCCGTGGCTGCCGAACCGGCGCGCTGCGTGGCGTTGGGCCCGTTCGCCGACCGCGCGGCCGCGACCAGTGCACAGGGCAAGGCCGGCAGCGTCATCAGTCAGGTACGCCTGCGCGAACAGCCCGCTGCCAGTGGCAGCGCCCGTTTCCGGGTGATGCTGCCGGCCGCCGCCAACCGCGAAGAAGCCCAGGCCACGGTGAAGCGCATCGTCGCCGCCGGCCTGAGCGACTACTACATCATCAGCCAGGGCGAGGACATCAACGCCGTGGCGCTGGGCCAGTACCGCAACCGCGAAGGCGCCGAGCGACGCATGGCCGCCGTGCAGGCCGCCGGCTTCCAGCCGCGCCTGGTGGCCAGCGGCGACGCCGGCCAATGGTGGCTGGAAGGGCAGCTGGCCGCGGGTACGCAGCCGGCCCAGGCCCAGCAGCGCAGCGGCGCGGCACAGAGCCGGTCGCTGGAATGCACGCGGTTGCGCTAGAATCCCCCGGACCGCGGCGCTGCCGCCGGTGATGCACCCATGCCGCTTTAGCTCAGTTGGTAGAGCAACTGTCTTGTAAACAGTAGGTCATCCGTTCGATTCGGATAAGCGGCACCACACGGCAGTTTCATGCGGTGGCAGGAAAACCCAAAAACAGTAAAAAACCCCGCGAAATGCGGGGTTTTTGTGCACGTTGGTTCAGAACGTCCCAGGGAAGCCGAGCGCATTTGGGGGACCACCTGGGGGAACCAGAGGATCTGCTGGGGGCATATTTGGGGGAACCGGTCGATCTCCGTGGGGGAACCAGAGTGCTCGGCGACCTTTACTAGGCCGGTGACCCCTGACCGGGCCACGGCCCACGCGCCGACGCGCGTTCTGGTTTCCTAGAACGTCCTCGCCCAGCGGTGCATGGCGATCACCGCTGGGCGAGCATTTTCGGGGCGGCGAACGCCCCGAGCAGGAATCCGGCCCGACGATTGCGGCGAGTCAGGCCGCCTGACGCTTGCTCAGTTCCGCGATAGCCAGATCCAATGTCGCGAGTAGCTCGCGTCGCGGTTTGCAGTCGTCGTAGCCGCGCTCGACGATCCGGCGGGCCTTCGTGAGTGCCTCGAGACATTCGGCCGTTGTCTCGCAGATCGACTCACTGGGCCCGCCAAAGTAGAGGTCGTCGACACCCTCCTCCTGCCGATGCTCGATGAGCGACCAGTCCTCCAGCTGCGATCGTGCAACGTTCAGCTTCTGGCCCACGCGCCATGAAAAGTCATGGCACAGCGTCTTCAACAAGGAGCCCAGCTGCTGATGCAGCTCGAGCGGCATCGGTTTGGTCGGTCGCCAGCGCGAAGGGATGCCTGCCGCGCCACCGTAGGGTGTCGCACCTTTATGTTCCCGCCAGGAGGGGCCGGGCCGCGGCCGGCGCGGTTTCTCATCCGCCTGACGCTTCGGGCTGACGAAGTCGTCGCCGCAACGGCCGGTTTCGTGAGGCCACTCCGTCGGCTCCGTGACGGACTCGACCTTGGCCAATGCCTCGGCGACACGCTGCAGCAGCGTGATATCGGGGCCAATCAGGCGGGGTAGGCAGTGACCCGGATAGTAGATGCCCTCCCAATCCGGCGCGACCATGTGCAAATCGTTGCGCTCGAGCCAACGCTGGCGCTCTGCTGCGACGCTTTCTAGCGCGGGCGCATAGGGTTCATCGAGAAAGACGTAGCCCTCGGTCACAGGATCGAACCACAGCGACTGATGGTCGCGGCCGGGCAGCTTCTCCAATGGCCGCAGAAGGTCTCGACCCTTCTGGGTTGTGACGGGTTGTAGCCCGGTCGCCTCCATGAACCGCAGGCTGCGTGTCGCCGTCAGCAGTGCCTTGCGAGCCGCCTCCTGGCCGATCACGTTCGTGCGGTGCTCCAAGTGATCTTCGTATTCCATGCGGAATCCGGAGACGCCGCGGCCGTACGCGACACGGTGCTTGGCGACGATCTCAGGCAACGGGTGGGTTAGATCGACGCGCAGGACCTCACGACCGGCGCGCAGTCCCGCGGAATTGCCGTTGCGCTCGAGCGGGGTCTGCCAATGAGCAGAGAGATAGACGGGGAAGTGGCGCGAGGCACCGGCCCCGACCAGCTGACGCCTTGCATGCACGAAGTTCTCGTAGCCCGCCCGGCGGCTGGCATCTTCGAGGGCTTGGGTGTAGGGGATGTTGTGCTCGCGGCGAATCTTCTTAGCGAGCTGCTTGATGCCGTCCACGGTGGACGGACGAATGCTGGCGATAACCATGCGCTTCAATCCTTATGGCCTAGTTCGCAGCGTCACCGTCGCCACCGCTGTAGGCCGGGATGAAGGCATCGGCCAAAAGGTTACAAGCACTGCTCTAGGAGCTTCGAAAGACGGTGTCATGCGCGTGCCAGCGCCCCTACTAAGCTAATTGCCCCTTGCGTGGCAGTCAACCGGGGGACGTGTGCGAGCTGATGTGAGGATATTGATGACCCTATTCCTTACCGGGTAGCGGTCCAGCTGAATGCGGGCAGGAAGGTCCATTCATAACGACTGGTCACCACTGCCCTGCGGAGGCCGCATCCCCCACCCAGGGCATCCACTTCCATTGCTTGACTTGGAGAAATGGCATTCACTGGTGGTAAAATTTCGATGAGACTTGCGCTCATCGCGAACCTTTCGGAATGCAGGCAACATGAACGTAGGTCAAGCCATTCGACTATGTCGGACGCAAAGGGGAGCTTCCCAGGGGGCTATTGCTCAACGGGCCAACTGCTCCGTTTCGTACCTGTCGATGCTTGAGAACAACAAGCGCGATCCGACGCTCTCAACGGTCACAAAGATTGCTGAGGCGCTGCATATTCCTGTCGGCTTGCTGTTCGTTTTGGCAGCCGATCAGGATGACTTGGGGGAAATCGACGAGAGCATTACGGCTCAGCTGATGCAATCTGCGCTGGCATCACTGGAAACGACGGCCAACATGACCACGCGGGCGGGTAATCACTATGGCTAATGCAGATCAACTCAAAGCGCTAGTGAAATCCCACATCGAACGGGATGATCAGCATTTCTACTCGGTAGCGATGCAGGTTGCAGCCCGGGAGGCGAGAGTCGGTCACGGCAAGCTCGCCGAAGAGCTGCGCGAGATGATTGACGCGGCGAAGGCTCGAGCCTCGTCGGAAGGCACGTCGGGCAAGCTGGTGCCATTGGCTCGACCACGTGGTGAACTGGCAAACCTGCTGACGGTTTCCTATCCGAAGAATCGTCTATCTGACATGGTGCTCGATGCGGAAATGGCTGAGCAGCTTGGTCGCATCATGAAGGAGCAGAAGCACCATTCGCGCATCCGCGAGCATGGGCTGTCACCTCGGCGGAAACTGATGCTGGTCGGCCCGCCGGGCACCGGCAAGACGATGACGGCCTCCGTGCTGGCTGGCGAACTCGGTATTCCGCTGTTCTCCGTTCGACTGGATGCCCTGATCACCAAGTACATGGGGGAGACGGCGGCGAAGTTGCGCCAGATCTTTGATGCCATCAACGATGTACGTGGCGTCTATTTCTTCGATGAATTCGACGCCATCGGCTCGCAGAGAGGCATGGACAATGATGTGGGGGAGATCCGCCGCGTCTTGAACAGCTTTCTGCAAATGATCGAGCATGACCAATCGCATAGTTTGATCATCGCAGCAACCAATCACGTAGAGATTCTTGACTACGCGCTTTTTCGTCGATTTGACGATGTGATCGAATATCGGCTTCCGACGACGCCACAGGCAACAAAGTTGATCCAATCGCGGCTTGGGAAGTTTGCGCCCAAGCCTTTTCCACTCAAGGCACTCACAACCAGGACGGAAGGCTTGAGCTATGCAGAGATCAAGCGAGCTGTAGACGAATCGATCAAGGAAGCGGTGATGCACGACGAAGAGCGAGTGAAGGCCGATGTTCTGGCGCGCGCTTTCGATGAACGCCGCAAATTCAGCCTCAGGATGAACAAGAAGAAGGCCGTGTCCAGCCATGCCGGATCAACCCCAACCTAAGCGCCCGCATTTCATTCTCCGCGGTACATCGAAGGCCGTCGAATTCAAAGCACACTCTGCTGGCGGACGATCTACAGACGACGTTCCCGCGCTCCCCCGGGCGCAGCATAGTGCGTCCCTTCGTGCCCAGATCGAGAATCTGAAACCCGCAGCAGAAAAAGCTGTTGAGGGACAAAGAGACTTGCAGCTGGAAAGCGGGTTAGGCCTGCAGATCCAGTTCTCCAGTCAACCCGATGTCAAGTTGGCATTCGACAGCTTGGCGAACGAGCCGAAGAAGATTGAGCTCCTCAGTGTTCGTCATGAAGGCAACCAGACATTTGCCAATGTCTTTGTCCCTGATGGTGGACTGGCGCACTTCGAGAAATACATCACCGACTACTTGGCGGAGAAGAAGGACAGTCTGGGACGTCCACGTGATCATCAGAAGTTGCTGGATGCCATCGACTCTATCCGAGTAGCCGAAGTCCGGGCTTTGTGGACTGATGACCCTGATCTCCTCCCTGCAGACCTAGGGCTTGCCTTCTGGTGGGAGGTGTGGCTTCCGGTGCGAGGCCCGGGTCAGCGGCAGGCTGTGGTGGAAGACTTCAAGAAGCTTGCGCGCCTGGCGGAATGTGTCGTCAGTGACAAGCAGGTCAATTTCCCCGAGCGCACGGTTCTGGTGATGTATGGCTCGCAGCAGCAGCTTTCGCGATCGGTCATGACGCTGAACTGTGTTGCTGAACTCCGCTACGCCAAGGAGACTGCGGAGTTCTTCGATGGCATGGAAGTACGCGAGCAAAGGGAATGGAGCGATGATTTGCTGCGTCGACTCCAAGCGCCGCCATCGGACGACGCGGCCCCGCGCGTCTGCCTATTGGATTCCGGGGTGAATCGCGGACATCCGCTCCTAGAGCCACTGATGGATGCCGGCGACCTGCACACGGTGGAACCCGCATGGGGCGTGGACGATGGGGCCAATCATGGCACTGGCTTGGCCGGCCTTGCCGCTTATGGCGATCTCACCGATGCCCTGTCATCCGCTGATGCCATCAACATCCCTCATCGCCTGGAGTCGGTCAAGCTGATACCCGCGGAAGGTGCAAACGAAGGCGATGCGCGCCACCACGCCTACCTCTTCATGGAAGGCGTCGCGCGTCCCGAAATCTCAGCCCCTCGCCGTGCTCGCGTTTTCACGTCGGCCGTAACCGCCTCGGACTACCGGGACCGTGGGCGCCCATCCTCATGGTCTGCCGCCGTCGATGGCCTTGCAGCCGATACGGACGGCGCTGGCGAGAATCCACGCCTGTTCGTCCTCTCTGCGGGCAACACAAGCGATCCCAATGCCTGGGCCGGGTATCCCACTAGCCTATCCACTAATCTCGTGCACGACCCTGGCCAAGCGTGGAACGCTATCACCGTCGGGGCGTATACGAATAAGGTCGATACGGAAGGTCATCCGACCTTGAACCCCATCGCCCAAGCGGGTGGCCTCAGCCCCTTCACTACCACCACCAGAACGTGGGAGCGTGTGTGGCCTTTGAAACCGGAAGTGGTGCTGGAAGGAGGAAATGCGGCCAAGGACGACGTTGGCCCCGTCGGAATGGCGAGCCTGAACCTTCTTACCACCCACAACCAGCCGATTGATCGGCTGTTTACGACCAGCAATGCCACCAGTGCCGCGTCGGCCCTTTGCGCCGGAATGGCAGCCCAGATTCTGGCGGCCTATCCGCATCTCCGCCCGGAGACCGTACGTGCCCTACTGGTGCATTCAGCACAATGGAGCGAGGGTATGCGCGGGATGTTCCTTCCCGCTCTGCCGAACAAGGATGACTACGTCAACTTGATTCGCCACTGTGGTTGGGGCACGCCGGACCTGAATCGAGCGCTTTGGAGTGCAGGGGATTCGCTGACCTTGCTGGTGGAGGATGAGGTGTATCCTTACAAGAAGGTTCAAGGTCAGGGTGTCGAGACACGCGACATGAACTTGCATTCCTTGCCTTGGCCGAAGGAAGAGCTGGAAGCATTGCAGGACACGCCCGTCGAAATGCGCATCACGCTCTCCTATTTCATCGAGCCCAATCCGTCTGCGCGTGGCGTCGCCTCGAAGTATCACTATCCTTCGCATCGCCTGCGATTTGACGTGCAGCGTCCGCTGGATGGATCGACCGAGCACTTCGTGGCACGAGTGAACGCTGCGGCGCAACGCGAGGATGACGGAGATCCTGTGAATCCCTCCGACCCCAATTGGCTGCTTGGCGAGAGGCAACGACACCGTGGCTCGCTCCATCAGGATGTCTGGAAGGGGACGGCGGCTGAACTGGCCAGCCGTGGGTTCATTGCAGTCTATCCTTCGGCAGGGTGGTGGCGGACTCGGCCCGCTTTGGAGCGCTACGATCTGCCCGCCCGATATAGTCTCGTGGTGTCCATACAGACGCCACAAACAGACGTCGATCTTTACGCCGCTGTCGCTCAGAAAATCCCGGTTGCCAACGCTGTTGTCGTGGGGACATGAGCAATTGCCTCCCCTGCTTGTCGGCTCACGTCCTTGGTGGGCGACGATGACGCAGGGTAATGTACGCTTGTCGTCGAAGGCACGGGCTGCACAGTGAGCAGCCCGTCGTCTTCATAGATTTCCCGCCGATAGCGAATAAAGCGATCAAGGTACCAAGGCCGGCACGCTAGGTCCGCCAGTTCCTCGAACCTACTCACTCACCGTCTACTTCGAGACTGCCTTCATGGTGGCCGCTTTCTTGCCGGTGACCTTCTTGCTGGCCGTTGTAGAGCTGCCCGTCGATGTACCGGCCGTCATCTTTCCAGGGCTACCCGTCGATGTACCGGCCGTCATCTTTCCAGGGCTACCTCCGGGACGCGGGCTTGAGCGGGACACGGCGGCCCCCGACTCGACGTGGAGTGACACTCCGCTGTCACGGCAAAAGCACTCCAGATGCACCAACGAACGTGCCCCGCAGGCCTTGTCCGGCTTCACTTGGATGCGCGAAAGATCTTCAAGACCAAGAAGGTTTTTGCCGCCAGCGTGTCTCAGGGCAAGCGCTACGCCGAGCGCTGGTGCGCCTCCAGGCTGTATCCCGACCTGCCATTGCGCAAGGCCGTTGCCCGGCTGACTGACACCACGCCGATCCAGCCGGCACCGCCACCTCCTGGCCTGCCGCCAACCCGCGAGCAGCAGCAACCGGCCCGGCGCCTGGCCGAGGCCGGTACGGTGGGACTGGCGTGAATCAAGGAGGTGCTGGAACCACGCCGACCGCTGAAGGAGACCAGGCCCAGGACGAGGGATCCCATGAAGGCGTGGGTGATAGCAGGACGCCCGCATCTTGGAGCCGTGCTCCGTTGAAGCTCTATCGTTTTCCGTGGAAGTGGCTAAAGCGGTTTGGGTGCCACGGTGCGCTTACGCTTGTGTGAAGCGACTGGACTGATTGCGAAGGCAAGTTTTGTGGGCCTGTTCCAGCGGCTGAGGGTTCCGGTGACTGTGCCGATTTCAGGAATGCTCTCGTCAGCACCGGATCCACTTCGTCCGCACATCGAAGCGCGGATTCTCGCCATGCAGCCATCTCTTCCGGGTGCACAGGCGACTCACTTCCAGCGTTCGCTTCGGCGACCGCTTCGACGTAGCTACGAATGTCCTGCGCGAGCCGATAGGCTGTGGCATCCGCCAAGAGCTTGTGAAGGCGTGCCTCGCGATCCGCCTCTTCGGCAGCTTCGCGATCGCGTATTGCTTGGAGCCTCTTCTCCTCCTGTCTACGTATCGCGCCGTTGTGCATGTCAATAGCCAATTGATATGACTGGGCTACTCCCTGGCGATGCATCGCCTCCACCGCCAAAGCCAAGGTGGCCGCAATCTCGCTCGCAGAGTCTTCAATCTGGGAGGCCTTGCCGTCCTGCCATTCGCGACGGAAAGGTGCGGCCGAGCGAAAGTACCAGGAGATTTCTAATTTCAAAGGGTCTGACGCTGGGCGGTCGGCCTTCGACATCGCGAAGTAGCTGCTCCGCGAATCAGTCTTCTTGGGGTGATCTAGTCGAAAGGTCACGCTGGATCCCTCGTTGGCAAATACCGTGAACTCGTTGGCATCTTTCCCTTTGGCCTGACAGCTAAGTCCTGTCTTCGATATCCCCTTGAATATTGCGCTCAGCAAACGGAGGCGCCTCTTCTCGAAGGGCGAAACGTAATAGGGTTGGTCGTAGCTCCAGGGATAGTCGGATTGAGAAATTTTCTCTATCCGCTTCGCGTCTATGGCTAGCATCCTTGCCACAGCGGGGTGGGGCGCAGATAGAGACTTAGGGATGGTCACCGTCCCAATCTCAGTTTTTAGCCGAGTGAGCAGGTCATCGAGTGATTCGTCGTAGACCTTGAGTGGACTAGGCATTGGCGGGATTTCGGGGTCTGGCCGGCCGCTGCTTCCCGGGCTATGTTCATCCTCTCGGCCTACCCTGACCACCTCTGACTCTCCGAGTCCCCTTGGCGGAAGCCTTCTCTTCAGAGCGTGCTTGCCGGCTGCGACCTTGGCCCAGTAGCCCCGTTCCGGCGCCGGAATTCCATATCGCTTAGCCGCTTTTCCGAGGGCGACGTCTGAAATGCCTAGATCCTTTGCGATCTTACTGACCGGCGCTGACCAAAGCAGGTCATAGAATTCCGTTCTCGAGAAAAGCGGCATGGGTGGCTCCTCGTTGGCAGCCTGATCATGCCGCAATGAGGTGACCAATTGCCGCACCTACCTCAGATACGGCACACGAAAGGCACACAGCACCCCGGCAGCCCCTGTGCCGCAAGGGGTTTTGGTTCCGATAAGCGCACCATCCTCGGATGTTTTTTACCGGGACACTGTCATCTGGTCGGGATCTGATTCAGGCATGGCCACGGTAGGGCGTGAAACGCCGTTCGGCGCGGAAGAACCCCAACCCCGTGTCGCCCCTGAAGCCTGAGTCGATCATCAGATCGGCCAGGCCTGCCGAAATCAATAGATCCCCGGACTGTGGCTCCCTGGCGATCCGGCCCATTTCGGAGGGCGCATCGAGAAACCAGGTCTGGTTGAAGTAGATGATGTTGCCGTCATCGTCCCGCTCGGCTTCAGAGCGGGCGTGGTCGATGGCTTCGACGCTCCTGGAAGCGTTGACGATCACAGGCAGTCATGCTGCAGCAGCTTCTGCGCGCTGCACTGGAAGAACACGGGTGGCCTGTCCATCGTTTGCGGATAAGGCTGCCCCTCCAGCAGGGCGAGGTAGTCGAAGTTGGAGCAGGACGCCTCATAGGAGCCGATGCGGGCGTCATAGGTGCCAATCAGCTTCTCGTTGTAGTGGATCGGGGTCTTCCAGCTCAGGATCATCTGTTGTTCCCGCCCCCTACAGGGGCTCGTTCGGGCAATAGCCCACGGGTAAACGCACTAGCAGGACAACGGCATCGTTGCTTCTGCGGCAATGCCATGCATTGCCCACACACGGGGCCGGGTCAATCCGCTTCACTCTGGCTCCGCCATCAATTTCCTGTTGAAGGAATCCTTCTGTTCCCGATGGTTGGTGTAGCCGAGGGTCTTCTCGCTCAGGATCCTGGCAACAGTGTCGACATCGGGCCTGATGCCGTTGCGGCGCAAGGCGGAATGGATGATTGGAACCGGATAGGAGTAGCGCTCGGGCCTGGCAAGCACATCGTTCACCAGCCTGGGGCCGAGGTCGAAGAGGTTGGAGATGATCGGCAAGTCGGTTTCCAGGAGCCTCTGGAGCAGGCTTCGGCAGGTACGTTCAACGCCTTGCTCCGTGACAGGCAGTAGGGGACAGGCCTCGCGCTCGCTGACGGTTGACATGCAATACACCAGTTTCGCGTTTGCCAGGTTGGATGGATAAGGCGGATCGATGCGTTCGAGCTCCATCTGCAGGATCGGATGCTCGGCATAGACGAGGGTTTCGTAGCTCCTGGTGTTGGCCAGATACTCGAAATGCAGGATTGCAACGGCCCCCGACCGATGCTTGATTACGATCTTGTTCTTGCTGACCACCAGCCCGGGATGGCCTGCCAGCTCGGTTTTCAGATGAGCTTTGAGCGCATTCTCAAATGTGTTGCGCAGTTCCTTCAAAGAGCGTTCCATCGTTCCTGGTCCTGGGGGCGATTGATGGGCTGCGGTGGGAGTATTGAACCAAACGTACTTCGACGCGCGCACCGTAGGACGCGCGCGGTGGACGCAATCATCCCGTAAACACCACCATCGCGCGAATCAGTCTCGTGCGGCTGCAGCCCAAACAAAACAGATATCAGGTTTGGAATGGCTGTGCTCATCCCAGCAGCGGCCCTGTTTGATTTGACGGCCGGGGAAGGGACGTTGGGTACCTGCGCGCCGGGGCCCCGGTATTCCGCTTTACGGAGCCCCTCGCTCCTGCAACGCCACATACTCCGCCAGCCCCCGGCAGGCCAGCATCAGCCCCTCGCGCGCACCGTCGCCGATATCGTCTTTCTCTTCCCCATCCACGCGAACGCGCTCGGTAGCGTGATACAGCTCCAGCAGCGACACCAGGCCCACGGCGGCGCGGTCCCTGCGTGCGGCGGCCACGGCCTGGCCGGGTGTGCTGGCGGGCCCCGTCCACGGCTGTCCATCGGCGGCGTCACCGGCCTGGATGCGCTGCAGGCAGCCGGGCAGGTTGATCGGCGCGGGCGTCTCGTTGGCGGCAGCGAAAGCGGCCTCCAACGGCTGCGCCAGTTCGGGCGGCAGGCGCAGGGCCGCCTCGCCCAGGGTGGCGGTCAGGTACGGGTGATGGGTCTTGGGCATGCGGGCATCCTCGTCGGGAACAGAGGTGCCACCCGAAGAGGGTGGCGGGCGATGCGTGGCTTCCAAGACCGGGTCAACGAATCGGCGGGCACGAGGCCCCCACGCACCGCCCGCCGTCGATCGGCTAACGGATTGCCAGCCGGCGCCGTACTTGGGAGGACGACGCCGGCTGGCAAGCGTATACATCGTTGACAACACGGGCTTGGAAGTCCCGGCCACCCTTGCAGATGGCGATTCATCATGCGCACGTGAAATCACCGCCTGCCAGTCGTTTGTTTCGATGGCATCGGGTGATCTGAAAGGAAAAATGAATTATCGCGTTTAGCCCGTTTCGAGCATCGCAATGCCAGAAGCGACATTTCGCGCGGAGCTGCAACCAACGATGAATCCTGGTGCGTCATTGCTGTAGCACGGCCTTTCATGGCCCAGGAAGTAAAGCTGGCTTAACTTCCCCGGCAGGGCTTCCAGAACACCCTACCAGACATGAATCCCCACGCGCGCCGTCCGGATCTTGATGTTTCTCACGGACAGCCCGCAACGCCCCACCGCATACTGCCGCCACGCGCCCAACCTGGGCCCCTTCGGGATCTGCACATGCGTCGCCATGCCCTGTCGCTCACCGCCGCACTGTTGTCCACCGCCTTCGTGGCCCCGGCCATGGCTGCGGTACCGTTCTTCAACGCCAGCTGCCCGGGCGGCATCGATGTGCACGCCGACGAAGGCGGGCCGGTCTACGTACAAGGCCGCGAGGCCACGCTGAAGCGCTTCAACGACCGCTACTTCGAAGCACGCGATGCCAACAGTGGCATCACGCTGTCGATCAGCCGCAGCGATGACGGCACGCCGCAGATCAGCTATACCGGCCGAGGCGGCGCCAATGGCATCTGCCAGGTCAGTGCCAGTGGAACGCCCGCGCCGTCTGAACATCGCGACCACCGTCGCCACGATGACGACAACGACGCGGTGCTGCCGCGCGAAGTCACCTGCGAATCCACCGGCCAGCAGCAGGTGTCGTGCGACATGGATACCCGCGGCAACGTGGAAATCGTGCGCCAGCTCAGCCACGCCCGCTGCGAGCAAGGCCAGAACTGGGGCCTGTCGCGGCATTCGGTGTGGGTGAATGGTGGCTGCCGTGCGGTCTTCCGCAATGCGTCCAAGGCGGCCAACGGCGCGCCGCCGGGGGATACCGCGCTGGGTTCCTGCAATATGCGCAAGGGTGCGCAAGGCACGCTGGTGACTCAGCTACCGGTGGGCAGCGATTATCAGGAGTTGATCATCGATTATCCCGATGGCCGCTTCCTGTGCATGATGCGCAACAACGGCCAGGTGCAGAGCGTAACGCCGGTTCGCCACCGCGGCGGTTGAGTTCGTCGCAGGCAGGGACCTCCGTCAGCCGCCTGATGTTCGCAGCAAAACCCACGCCAGCAGCAGGGCGAACGTTCCGAACAACGTCAAGCCGAACCACAGCGCGGCCACCTTCACGTTGCCGATCAACGCCGCCAGCATACGGTGCAGTTCGCTTTTCAGAATCGGGTATTCAGCGTGCGCCTTGCGCAGACGCTGCCAGCCCAACCCGAGGAATACCAGGGTCGAGAACGGCACCAGCAGCAGTGTCGCCTGCATCAGCCAGCCATTCGGCGACGCATCGATCGAGTTGCTCAAAAAAACCGCAAAAACGGCGACCGGCAGCGCCACGGTGAAAAAGCGTGGCCACGCGGTATTGATGAAGGGCGACATCGCAATCTTCCATGAAGGACGGTCGGGTCCGCGCGGCATCATGCCATGCCAATGCCCTGCTGCACCGCCGCGAGTGGTGTCACACAGCTCTGGCTAGACTGTGCTTCTTTTTCCGCGCAGGAGGCACCCATGGCCCATCCCATCTCCGTATCCCTGATTGGCGTTCCCACCGATGTCGGTGCGGGCCATCGCGGTGCACGGCTGGGGCCGGAAGCGCTGCGCGTGGCGGGCCTGCCGGAGGCGCTGGAGGCGCGCGGTGTGGACGTGCGCGACCTGGGCAACCTGGATGGCCCGCGCAACCCGTGGACCGCGCCGGTGGAAGGTTACCGGCACCTGGATGAAGTGGTGGCGTGGAACCATGCGCTGATGGAAGCCAGCTATGCCGAACTGCAGGCCGGCCGCATGCCGATCATGCTCGGTGGCGACCACTGCCTGGGCATCGGTTCGATCACTGCCGTGGCACGCTGGTGCCGCGAGCAGGGCAAGACCCTGCGCGTGCTGTGGCTGGATGCGCATTCCGATTTCAACACCAGCGATGTCACCCCGTCGGGCAACATCCACGGCATGCCGGTGGCCTGCCTGTGCGGCCTCGGCCCGAAGGCGCTGACCCACCTCGGCGGCAGCGCACCGGCGATCACCCCGTCGCAGATGCACCAGATCGGTATCCGCTCGGTGGACCCGGACGAGAAGCGCCTGATCAAGACCCACAAGGTCGATGTGTACGACATGCGCTACATCGACGAGAACGGCATGAAGCGCGCGGTGGAGGCGGCGCTGGCCGGCATCGACGAGAACACCCACCTGCATGTCAGCTTCGATGTCGACTTCCTCGACCCCAGCATCGCGCCGGGCGTGGGCACCACCGTGCCGGGCGGGGTGAACTACCGCGAGGCGCAGCTGGTGATGGAAATGATCGCCGACACCGGGCGCATGGGTTCGCTGGACATCGTCGAGCTCAACCCCTTGCTGGACAAGCAGAATGCCACCGCTGAACTGGCCGTGGACCTGGTGGAAAGCCTGTTCGGCAAGTCCACCCTGATGCGCGACTGACCGCCCCTGCTGAACGGATTGCCGAACCGTTCACGCCCGCTCCACGCCCCTGCCGCCAGATTGCACTTCACGCGGCGGCAGTGGGCATTGGTGCCCTCCCGCCGAGCGAAAGAATCCCATCCGCGAATGAAGCGGTATAGCGGCGAACCCAAGGAGAAGCCCATGAAGCGCGTAGTTGCCCTGATGCTGTTGTCGATGTTCTCGGTGGCCCTGCTGGCCGGTTGCAACACCGTTGCCGGTGCTGGCAAGGACGTGCAGAAGGCCGGTGAAAAGGTTGAGGACGCCGCCAAGGGCAAGTAAGCCCGGCGCGGAACGGAAAGAGAAAGGGCCGGGGGACATCCCCGGCCTTTTTTGTGCGTGCTTTTCACTGCGTGATGTCGAAGCGTAGTGAACCATTCAAGCAGGTGAGCAGTGTTTTCATGGTCGGTTGACCGGTACCCAACAGCTGCTGCGCGAAGCTGGAGCCACGGTAAGAACGCCGTTGCAGCCAAGGATTCCCAGCAATGAACAAAGACATCATTTCCGGCAAGTGGTCGCAGCTGAAGGGCAAGGCCCAGGCCAAGTGGGGCGATCTGACCAACGACGATTTCGATGTGGCCGAGGGCAATGCCGAGTATCTGGCCGGTCGCCTGCAGGAACGTTATGGCTGGGCCAAGGACCGCGCCGAGAAGGAAGTCCGTGAGTTCCAGGACAGCGTCAGCAAGGACTACCCGGACTACAAGTAAGCGCTTCGGTTTCCCTCACAACACAACGCCCGCACCGAGAGGTTGCGGGCGTTGTGTTGTCTGGGCGGGAGGATCAGCGCGCCGGCGGGTCCGGCACGTAGCGGTTGGGGAAGGCCTGGGGCTCGCGCGGCAGGCGCGAGGGTGAATCCACCAGGATGCCGCGTGCGCGCAGGTTGCGGGCGCTGTCGTAGCGCAGCTGCGGGACTTGGGCGGGGCTGCGGCTGGCGCGTTCGAAGTTGGTATCGCGTACCGACGACTGTTCGCGAGCGCCGTGGCCGGTGCCCAGCGCAGGGGCCTGCGACTTGCTGGCATAGCCCTCGATGCGGCTGGCACTGGCATCAGCGGCAGCCTCGGCTTGCGCGGCCGGGGCCGGCAGCGGCAGGCCACGGCGCAGGATCGGTTCGGGGCGCCAGCGGCGCGCTTCCTCGAACACGGCCACGCCCACCACGCCGATGTTGTCCGGGCGGCCGGTGCGGCTGGCATAGCTGCCGCTGGGGCTGCTGAACACGAACTGCGCCACTTCGTCCTGGCTCTTGCGCCAGCCGGTGATGTCGGCGCGCTGGCCGGGGTTGAGCACGTAGCCGGTCTGCGAGGGATCGGCATCCTCGCCGGAGATGGCGTTGACGCCGTCCACCGACAGCACCACCAGCACCCGGCGCGGGCTGTCGTTGTACAGGCGCACGGCGTAGCGGTGGCCGCGCTCGCCGGCCACCCAGCGCTGGCCCTCGGCAGGGTAGCTGCGCAATTCGGTACCGCGGTCGCGGTCGACCAGGGACATGCGCACGGGGCCGCCCTCGTACACCGGCGGCGGCATGGGAGCCGGGCGGAAGCCGGCCAGGGGCAGGATCAGCAGCAGGGGCAGCAGGCGTTTCATCGGGCGTCTCCAGCGGGGTTGCGTGAATGAACGCGCCGCGGGCCCTGACGGGGTTGGTGGCGTGCAAGGTAAACTGGCCCCGTTCATCGAAGGTTACCCCACGCAGTCATGACGACCCGAGTCCTTACCGGCATCACCCCCTCCGGCACGCCCCACCTGGGCAACTACGTTGGCGCCATCCGTCCGGCCATCGCGGCCAGCCGCGCGCCGGGGATCGAGAGCTTCTTCTTCCTGGCCGACCTGCACAGCCTGATCAAGTCCCAGGACCCGCAGCGCACCCAGCGCGCGACCCTGGAGATCGCGGCCAGCTGGCTGGCCTGCGGCCTGGACCCGGAACACGTGTGGTTCTACCGCCAGAGCGACATCCGCGAGACCACCGAGCTTATGTGGTTCCTGACCGCCATCGCCAGTAAGGGCATCCTCAACCGCGCGCACGCCTACAAGGCGGCGGTGGACAAGAACCGCGAGGAAGGCCTGGACGAGGACGCAGGCGTCAGCGCCGGCCTGTTCATGTACCCGGTGCTGATGGCTGCCGACATCCTGATCTTCAAGGCCAACCAGGTACCGGTGGGCCGTGACCAGATCCAGCACATCGAGATGGCGCGCGATTTCGCCCAGCGCTTCAACCACGTGTACGGCAAGGAGTACTTCCCGCTGCCGGACGTGGTGATCGACGAGCAGGTGGCGACGCTGGCGGGCCTGGATGGCCGCAAGATGAGCAAGAGCTACCACAACACCATTCCGCTGTTCGTGCCGCGCGAGGAGCTGAAGAAGCTGGTGTTCTCGATCCTGACTGACTCGCGCGCACCGGGCGAGCCGAAGGACACCGAAGGCTCGGCGCTGTTCCAGATGTACCAGGCCTTCGCCACCCCGGAACAGACCGCCGAATTCGCCAAGGCGTTCGCCGCCGGCATCAGCTGGGGTGATGCCAAGCAGCAGCTGTTCGAGCGCATCGACAGCGAGCTGTCGCCGCTGCGCGAGCGCTACAACGCGCTGATGGCCGAGCCGGAGAAAATCGAAGCGTTGCTCAAGCGCCGTGGCCAGCAGCTGCGCGAGCAGCTGGCGGTACCGCTGCTGGAAGAGCTGCGCCACGCGGTGGGCCTGCGTGACCTGTCCAGCGCCGGCGACATCGCCAGCGAGGATGCCGGCGTGGCCCGCGTGGCACCGCCGCTGTTCAAGCAGTACCGCGAGAAGGACGGCCGCTTCTACTTCAAGCTGACCGCCGGTGACGGCACGCTGCTGATCCAGAGCGAAGGCTTCGATTCGCCGCGTGATGCCGGCCAGCTGATCGCGGTGATCAAGCAGGCCGAGCAGGGCGACCAGCTGCAGAGCGAACTGTTCAAGCTGGAAGCCGAAGTGGACGCCGTGCTGGCCGCGCTGGCCGTGCTGCGCGAAGGGACCTGATCGCCGGGCCTGCCTGCCCTTTGTAGAGTCGAGCCATGCTCGACTTTGCTCCGCCTCTGTAGAGCCGAGCCCATGCTCGGCTGGGCTGCAAAGCAGCCGAGCATGGACTCGGCTCTACAGGGAAGCACTCCGCCGGCACGACCGTGGCACAGCGCCCATGGCATGATGTCCGCGCGCCTCCGGCGCGATGACATGGAGTCTGCGATGGCCTGGTTGTCGCTGCTGCTGTTCCTGCCCTGGTTCCTGCTGCTGGGCAGCCTGTACTGGCTGTTCCCGCGCCAGCCGCGTACCCCGCGGCGGCGCCTGTTCGACAGCACCACCCTGGCGCTGGCCTTCGCCCTGAGCATCGTGTCGATGCTGTGGGGCTACCGCATCGGCGTGGTGCAGCCCGGCGCCGGACCCATCTGGCCACAGGTGCTGGCGGTGCTGTATGCCTACGGCGCGTTCCTGGCGGTGCTGGTGCTGGCATTGATGCTGCGGCCGCGATGGCTGGACCGGTAGCCCCGCTTTTGTAGAGTCGAGATCCTATGTTCGTGGTCAAGCCTGCTGGAAGCAGGCTTGACCG